>CANRAW010000013.1 GCA_947628715.1 uncultured Clostridia bacterium | reverse complement strand
AAATTTTTTCTTTCGACATTATTTTACCACAAAATAGTATAAAATAAAATAGAATTTTTTAATTTTTTTATTTTTTAGGTAAGTTTTATAAGAATTAAAATTTATAATTTACTAAAATAATTTTGACTGCCATGAAAAATATGTAAGATAAAAACATTATGAAATTTGTTATCAACTTGATAAATAATGATATAATTGTTAATTGGTAATTTTCTATAATTTTGTTTTTTAATTTTTTCATTTTCGCATATTCTGCTATATCGTTCAGGGAAATATTCTAATGTGAGTATTTCTTCTTTTATTTTGTTAAATAATCGTTTAGCTGCTTTAGGAGAATTCAGGAAAAAACAAATATAATAATAAATTCTATCCAGTTCCTCATAAAACGGCTCTGTTATGTTTATTTTATATTTATTCATTTATTTTATACTTTTCCTCCATTTCCTTAAATACTTCTTGTGCTGGTCTGTAATTTCCATTTTGTATATCTTTCATTGATTCTTCTAATTTTTGATAAATATTATTTTTGAATTCTTCAAAATCTGCAAATTTTTTATCAAAATATTCGTCCATAAGCCTGTTTATTTTTTCTTCTTCATATTCCTCGTATGCTTCATTACTTAAAATTACTAAATCATTGTAACCATTTTTTGTTATATAAACAGGTTCATTTGTTTCGTGACATATTTTTGAAACCTCATTATATTTATTTCTTAAATCTGCACATGGTCTTATTATTGCCATAGTAATCCTCCTTTAATATCATAATTCTATATTAATTTGTATATATTGTCAACAATTTTTTTATTAAGTTTATTTTTTTATATATATTTTTTGCAAAATTAGAGATAATATGAATTGAAAGGGCAAAATAAGCCTTTACAGAAAGGATTGTGATAAAAATGGATAAAAACCAAAAAATTAATTGCACAGTTAATAGTTGCAAATTTAATGATTGTGATACACAAGAATGTACTTTAAGACAAATTACAGTAGAACCAATAGAAGATTGCGAAACATGTACTCCAGATGAATCTATGTGCGGAAGTTATGAATATCAAGACGAGGATGAACAATAGTAACAATAAAGCGTCAGATATAAACCTGACGCTTTATTATATAATTTATTTATTTTCATATCCTGGTTTTCCAAGTAATTTGAACATATTCTTTTTATATTCTTCAACACCTGGTTGATTAAATGGATTTACTCCTAATATATTTCCAGACATTGCGCATGCTAGTTCAAAGAAATATATTAAATGTCCTAGATTCTTTTCGTCTAATCTTTCAATGCTAATTAATATATTTGGAACACGTCCGTCAACATGGGCTTGTATTGTTCCTTCCATAGCTTTTTTATTAACGTAATCCATAGTTTTTCCTGCTAGATAATTTAATCCATCAACATTATCAGCTTCTTCTTTTATAGGAATATCGCTTTCTGAATTTTCAACATTTATTACTGTTTCAAATAAATTTCTCTTTCCATCTTGTATATATTGTCCCATAGAGTGAAGATCTGTTGTGAAATCAACTCCTGCTGGGAATATTCCTTTTCCATCTTTTCCTTCGCTTTCTCCATAAAGTTGCTTCCACCACTCTATGAAGTAGTGCATTTTTGGTTCATAGTTTACAAGAATTTCTATATCTTTATTTGATTTGTTTAATAAATTTCTTGCAACCGCATATTGATAACACTCATTGTATTTTAAATTGTTGTCTCCATATTTATCTTCTGCTTCTTTTGCTCCTTGCATTAATTTATCAATATCTATTCCTGCTACTGCTATTGGTAATAGACCAACTGCTGTTAAAACTGAATATCTTCCTCCAATATTATCAGGAATAACAAATGTTTCATATCCTTCTTCGTCTGAAAGTTGTTTTAAAGCTCCTCTTGCCTTATCTGTTGTTACATATATTCTCTTTCTTGCTTCTTCTATTCCGTATTTGTTCTCTAATACTTCTCTAAATATTCTAAATGCAATTGCTGGCTCTGTTGTTGTTCCAGATTTTGATATTACATTTATAGAAAAATCTCTATCTCCTATTAAATTTAACATATCTGTAACATAAGTTGGGCTTATATTATTTCCTGCGAATAATACTTGTGGAGTTTCTCTTTTTGTATAATTATAGAAAGTATTTGTTAAAGCCTCAATAACAGCTCTTGCTCCTAAATATGAGCCACCTATTCCAATACATACAAAAACTTCTGAATCTTTTTGTATCTTTTTTGCAGATGCTTTTATCCTTTCAAATTCTTTTTTATCATAATTTGTTGGAAGTTCCATCCAGCCAAGGAAATTGTTCATATTGTTTGGGTCTTTACGTAATATTTTATCAATAGCTGAAACCTCCTCTTTATATGTCATAATTTCTTCCATACTAACTTTTGAGTTTTCAAGATTTACTTTTATATTTGCCATAGCTTTTGTCTCCTTTCTTTTATATTATATTTAAGCATTTTCTTTGATTGGTGGAATTAGTTGTTTCTTTCTCGATACAACACCTGGTAAAAATGCCATATTGTCTTGTAATTTTACATTAAATGCTTTTTCAACGATGTCTGTTCTTCCTAAAGTAATTATTTGTGAGTTACTATTTATAATATCTGTAATTGCAAATACAAATAGTTCAATACCATTTTTATCCATAAAATCTTTTATTGCTTTTTCTATATTTGCTTTTTCCTTCAAAACATCTTCAATAGATGCAGTATTTACTTGTGCAATTTGCATTTTTATTCCATTTGCTTCTGTTTCTTTTGAATCTATATTTATTAATTCTTCTGCTGTATAATCACTTAAATCTGTGCCTGCTTTTAGCATTTCCATACCATAACTTTGTATATCAATTTTGGCAATTTTTGCAAGTTTTTCTGCAACTTCTTTATCTTTAGGAGTACAAGTTGGTGATTTGAATAAAAGTGTGTCTGATATTATTGCGCTTAGCATAAGTCCTGCTATTATTGGCTCAATTTCTATTCTATTCATTTCGTATAGTTCATAAAGTATTGTTGCTGTACATCCTACAGGTTCAGCAATGTAAAATAATGGTGCTTTTGTTTCAAAATTTGATATTGCATGGTGGTCTATTACTTTTAAAATTTCTGTATTTTCTATTCCTTGTATGCTTTGTGCAAAGCTATTATGGTCTACTAATATAACTTTTGCTTTTTCTGGTATTTCTTCTAACATTTCTGGAGCTTGTACATTAAGCTGTTTTAAAACATATCCTGTCTCTTTATTTATCTTTCCTAATCTATATGCTTTTGCTTCTGTATTTCCACTTTTTCTTTCTAAATTTTCCATAACAAGACTTGATGTTATTGAGTCTGTATCTGGATTTTTATGTCCAAAAATATATGTTTTTTCCATATCTTAATTCATCCTTTCTTTATTTTTAGTTTAATGTTATAGCTGTTTCTAATGCTAATACTATCATATCATTTAATGAAGTTTCTCTTTCTTTAGAGCTTACGCCTTCTTCATTTCTTGGAGTGTCTACTACTGTAAGTAGGCAAGCTGCTCTTTTGTGCTCTCTTTTTGCATTATAGAATAATGCAAATGCTTCCATTTCACATGCAATTATGTTTAATTCTTTAGGTGCTCTTTGCAACATAGCAAATTTATCTGGTACATATACATCGAAACAGTCATTGCATAGTGTGTTTCCTTTTATATAGTGTATATTTTTTTCTTTAGCAATATTTTCAATAATTTTGTTTAATTCTTGGTCTGCCTCTGCAAGTTTACATTGTACATTGTCGAAACTATAGGCATAATTACTTTCTGTATAAGTTTTATCTACAAGTATTGTATCTAAGAGTTTTATATCATCTGAGTAACCTCCACAAGAACCTACTCTTATTATAGTGTCTACATTATATATATGATATAGTTCGTAAGTATAGATTCCCATGCTTGGAATTCCCATTCCATGTGCCATTACTGATATTTCTTTTCCTTTGTATGTTCCAGTATAGCAATACATTCCCCTTACAGTATTTACCAATTTGCAGTTTTCCATGAAATTTTCTGCAATGTATTTTACTCTTAATGGATCACCTGCCATTAGTACAGTTTTGGCAATTTCTCCCATTTTTGCTTCATTATGAGGTGTCAAAAAAATCAAACTCCCTTCTTTTTATAAATTTGTCTATATTATATCATAGTTAATTTAGTTTTCAAGAGTTTTTTATAAAAATAAGCCCTACATTAGTGAACGTTTTTTCATAAAAGCAAGCTGTAGAATAATAATAATTTAAGTGAGTAGCGCTGGAGTGTTTGCGAGCTAGAAATTATTAAACTTCCTTATGGAAAGAGTTCACGCGTGCCGTGGAAGGGTGCCATAAGGAAGTTTTAGAATTTCTGCGAAGAAAACCAAGGACAAAGTCTACGAACGCCAAATTATTATTATTCTACAGCCTAATTTTATATTACACTGCGTCTTTTACTAATTTTTTATATAGCTCTCCCTTTTCTTTGAAATTCTTGAAATATCCATAACTTGCAGCAGCGGGAGATAAAAGGCAAATCTGCTTTTTCTTTGTAACAGCTTTTGCCGTATTTACTGCTTCTTCCATTGTATCAACCATAAAAATTGTCATACTATCATTATGTACTTTTTCTCCTATGATATGTCCAGTTTTAGGCATACATATTAGATTTTCAATATTAGAATTACTTAAATATTTTATAAAAGAATCAAAATTTACACCTCTATCCATACCGCCAATTATAAGTGTATTAACCTTTTCTAATGCCTCTATCGAATTTATCGTTGCTTCCGGAATTGTTGCAATTGCATCATTATAATAAATAATGTCACCATATTCTCCAACCTTTTCTATTCTATGAGGTAGAGGTTCAAAATTATTTATCGTGTCTATGGTTTTTGATAAATTTAAGCCTAATATTTCGCTTACCGTCAAAGCAAACATTATATTACTTAAATTATATCTTCCTAATAATTTTCTTTTATCATTTGCATTATATAATACTTTTGAATTAAATATTACCTCATTTTCCTTCAAAAAAGTTCTATTTTGCTTATTTTCAGTGCTTTGTATCGAAATTTCATACGTTTTTGCATTTATTTGGTATTTTTCTATATTTTTTCTAACATTTTCACTATCAATGCTATATAAAAATACATCATTTTTATTTTGATGGCTGAATATATTACATTTTGCATCTATATATTTTTGGAAACTATTGTAATGGTCAAGGTGCTCCTCATATATGTTAAGTAATATCGCAATATTTGGGGATAAATCCATGTACTCTAATTGATGTGAAGATATTTCTAAAACCAAAGTCATTTTTTCTTTTATTTCATCTATGAAGTCAAATACTGGTGTTCCAATATTTCCCAACAACATTACATCTTTATTTTGCTGTTTTAATATTTCATATATTAATGAACTTGTTGTGCTTTTTCCTTTAGTTCCTGTTATTCCTATTGTATAAACATCGAAAAATTCTAGCAAAAGCTCTAACTCTGACTTTATTTTGTCTTTAAATTTTTCTATATTCATCCCTTTAAAAGATATTCCCGGAGCCTTCATTATTACATCAAATTTCTCGAGATTTTCCATGTAATTTTCTCCATCTATATATACAGCGTTTTTTTCTTCTTTTAATATTTCTGAATTTTCATAAAATTTTTCTACCTTATCTGCAATATATATTTGTTGATTTTTCAAATATTTTCTAATTAGTTTATATGTAGACTGCCCCTCAAGCCCAAATCCTAATATTAATATTTTTTTATTTTCAAAGAAATTAATTAATTCCTTAATCACTAAAAACCGCCTCTTTCAATATCTGTATCTGTTCTTCAGATAAATTATTTTGATTATTAAATCTCTTAGTTATATCTTCTTTTAAATCTGATAATTTAAAATTATCCTTATAGTATTTCAAAAGATATGGTAAGTTTTCCCCATTTTCTTCTAATTTTTTTATAATTGTACTTACAGCAAAATTTACTTCTTCATAGGTTCCAACACACTCAAAAGGTTTTGTTTTTCCATTACCTGTAAGTTCTATAAAAGTATTTAGCATTTCTTTATCTTCAAACATATCAGTTCCAAATATTGAAACTAACTCATTTTTGTACAAATATGGACTAAGAATTGTAAATACAAATAAACACTTAGGACATTTTGCACACCATTTCCATTTTTCTCCTTTGCTACCGCACATTGCAACTTTTAAATACTTTATGATATTTTGTATATCTTGAGAAAATTTTAGCAATTTGCATTTCATTAAGTGGTCTTAAAAAGCTAAAATATTTTACATTTGCTTTTAAATATTTTTTTGAATATTCAGCAAAATCATTTTCAAATTCATAAGTTTTTGAATACTGGTGATTTACTTTTTCTCCGAACAACATTTGACTCATTTGCACTTGATTCATTTGATAATGCTATATATTTTTTCCCTGTTATGTATGCTATAAAATAACTTAAAAAAGCTAAAAGTGAAGAAAAAGGTGTATGCCCATTTATAAAATAATTCTTATTTAAGTTTAATAATTTTTTATCTATTTTGCGATAAACCTCAATAATTTGTTTATCTTCCATATTGGCAAGATGCGCACATTCTATGGTTACTGGTTTTGGATTTACAATTAAGCATAAATCATTTTGTTTATTTACTTTTAGTGTTTCAAGGGTAACAACTGAATCTTTTCCCCCGCCAATTGGAACTATATATCCAGAAGTTTCTTCTTTTTCCTCTTCTATTTCAAACTTTTCTCCTTCTGTCATAATCGTCATAAATTCATTTATATTTGTTTTAATTCCATTTGTAAAAAATAGCTCGCCAAGTCCATAAAAATATAGCTTTTTAAGCCATTGTTTTTGATATTCGTCTAAAAAGCCACATTTTATTATTACTTTAGGAGAGCATGTGCATTTCCAATAACTAATTAGTTCTATCAATCCAATATGGAATACCATATTCTCTATTTTTTTGCCTTCAATTTTTCTTACATTAAACTCTTTTTTTGGTATATTTATTGTAGGTGTGAATTTTACAAGATGTGGTATTGAAAATTCATACTTTAGGGTTATATCACTTTTTGTTTCTTCAATGTTGTAACCTTCATATATAAATTCTGGATATTTTTTTCTTAAGCTATTAAATTGAAAGAAATAATCCATATATAATTTCAGTCCTTTCTTACTTTGTTTAATTTATTATATTCACATATTCTATCATAAGTCTTTATATTTTTCAAATAAATAAACTTCGTATTTTTGAAATGAGCCCCAATTGTTAGACAAAAAGTTTAACAAGAAGGGCTCAATACATTTTAACGAAGTTTACTTTTTATTTATACTAAATATAAAACTACTCTAAATCCAATATCTACACTTGGCATAGAACTTGCATTTTCACCATTTCTACTGCATATTGGGAAACTTAATCCTGACTCTTTGAAGCTACCTCCACGAACTACTGCAAATTCTATGAAATCGCCACCATATCCATGATTTCCTATTTCTGTAGTCCACTCCCACATATTTCCAGCCATATCATATATGTTATTTTTTAGTGTTGCAGTACTTGCTCCAGTTGCTAGCTCTTTGCACAAGTAATATGTGTACATATTACTTGGGTAATTAGAAGAATTTTGGAAATTTCTTCTATTATTTTCATAGTCAGCATTTATTAATTCATTTCCTGTCGTGATTTCACCTTTTCTATAATATTTAGCTATTGCCCAACCTGAATTAACATTTGATGGTGCTCCCTCTCTTTTATCGTTCCATATATGCAAAGCATATAGTGTATCAATTTTTATTGCTGTGTTACCTGTATCATCAAAGTAGTTTCCATATCCTTGACTATTAGTTACTGATGTTCCTGTTTTTGCCATCCAATTAACTATTGTATCCCATGCACTACTATCCATTAAGCTACTCTTAAATGAGCTTTCTTCATTATACATGTTTTTTGATACTGTCATTGCATTTGAACGGTTTATAAAGTTCCATGCTGCAACATTAGCTTTACTTACTGGTACACCACTGTCTGTATTTTTAAGTTCTCCATCATAATAGCTATGGTCTTCTTCTTCTTTATAGTTATCTTTTGTAACATATAAGTTTTCATTATCTTCTGGAACGCCCGCTTCATACCTTGCTACATAAAAGCCTCCATATTTCTTTATAGATGCTTCATTTGCTCCGCTATCTTGCCAATCATTAAATTGCTTATAATCTCTTTCTAATATATTTACACCTGTATTGTATGTTGTATCTTTACCATATTTTGCAAGTTCTTCATTTCCATCTTCACTTGTACATGGTACCCATACAAATTGGTTTCCATTTTTATCTTCTATTACAAGTCCAACATTTACGTCTTCTACACTTGGTCCTTGTTTTCCCAAACCCCAATCGGAAATTTCAGTATCTACTGCTTTAAATCCCTTTGGTATTGTTGGGTTAAAGCTATTGCCTTCTTCACCATTTATTGTTCCATTTTCCTTGAAGTAATCACGATTTCTTCCAATCGTAGATTCAATAATGCTTTCAACTTCATTGAACATTTTTTCTTCTTTTACAGATTCCTCAACATAGTCTATAGATCCTTTAGTTGCTTGGTTTACTACGCCAGTATCAAATACCAAATTTATGGCAACTACACTAAGAATTACCAATACAATAATTGTTACTATTAAAGCAATAAGTGTTATTCCTTTTTCCATATTTTTCTTTTGATTTTCTATCATTAGTACATAGAACCTCCCTTTGTTTTTATCTTTTGCTTTTGCTTTTTATAGATTAATTATTAAAAGAATTTATTATATCTATAATTTTATTTACTGTTTCCTCTTGGTTAATATTATCTATTACATAATCATAATTTTTTATTTTTGATTCTTCAAAGTCGAATCTACTAAGTCTTAATTCTATTTCTTCTTGATTTGGTTTGTCTATTCTATTTATAAGTCTTTCTTTGATAATTTCTCTTGGAACTTTTAAAAATATTGTTACAACTTTTATATCGTTTTTTAATATTTTTACTAAATTTTCTGTACCATTTACGTCTACATCTTTAATTATTATTTTTCCTTCTTTTATTTTATCATTTAATTGTTTTTTTGGTACTCCATAATAATGATTATGATGTATGTCAAATTCGTATAATTCTCCATTGTCTATCATTTTTTTAAATTGCTCTGTTGTAACAAATATATATGTTTCCCCAGGAACGTCACCAGGTCTTATTGCTCTATCTGTTATTGATGGTATTGATATTGCGTTTTTTACTCTTTTTATTATTTCTTTTTTTATTGTATCTTTTCCTGCTCCTGCTACACCGGATAGTATTATTAACATGGTATCCTCCACTTTTTATACATCTATTTTTTTATATATACTTTTCCTTCTGCTATTTCAACTGCTGCAAGTGTTACTGGTGATGCTTCTTTTTTGTTTGTAAGTGGTATATCCCCATTAGCAAGCTGTCTTGCTCTTTTAGATGTGACAATAACTAATTCATATCTATTGTCTACTCTTTTCAAAAGCTCATTAACTGTTGGTTTTACCATCATAATTCTATTCCGCCTCCTTATTATAATTATCCCTATTTGATCTACTAATTACTGTTTCGGGTTGCACTGCTGATAATACTATATGCCCTGTATCCATTACAATAACTGCGCGAGTTTTTCTTCCTGACGTAGCATCTATAACTAACGATTTTTCTTTAGCTTCTTGTATGAATCTTTTTATTGGTGCTGCACCTGGAACTATTATAGATACTATTCTATTAGCTGATATAATATTTCCATATCCAACATTTATAAATTGCATATTTTAGTATTCTTCCTTTCCGTGCATAAATATATATACTATATTTTACTACAAGTTTTTTATTAAGTCTAGTATATTTTTACTTTTTTTCATAATTTTATTGACTTTTTTCAAAAAAAGTGTATAATATATATGTGTTTAAGAAGAAGTTATCCACTTCTCACCTTACCAAAATAGGAAAAGGTTATTTAATTTGAATAATTAAATTTAGTGGATAGATTTGTTTTTAAGCAAGTCTATTTTTTTAAGGAGGTTTTAATTATAAAACAAGAATTACTAATTAACGAACAAATACGTTTTAATACAGTTCAATTAATCGGTGATAACGGCGAAAAATTAGGAACTATGTCTTCTAAAGATGCTTTAAATCTAGCCCTTGAGAAAGATTTAGATTTAGTCTTAGTTTCTCCACAAGCTAATCCACCTGTCTGC
The DNA here is from genome assembly GCA_947628715.1 of uncultured Clostridia bacterium. GTDB lineage: Bacteria > Bacillota > Clostridia > TANB77 > CAG-508 > JAAWPK01. The sequence continues at coordinate 22,990 of CANRAW010000013.1, read as the reverse complement.
AAAATTATGAATTACGGTAAATATAAATTTGAACAGGCAAAACGTGAGAAGGAAGCAAAAAAGAAACAAAAGACACTTGAAATAAAAGAAATAAGGGTTACTCCTAATACTGAAGAGCATGACTTTAATTTTAAAGTTAAAAATGCTAGAAAGTTTTTAGAGAGTGGTTCTAAGGTTAAGGTTACTGTACGTTTTAGAGGTAGAGAGCTTAACTATGTAAAACTTGGAGAGGATATTTTAAATAGATTTGTCGATAGTCTTTCTGATATTGCTACTCCAGAAAAGAAACCTCTACTAGAGGGTAAAAATATGTTTATAATTTTTTCATTAAATAAATAGAAATTATAATTATTAATTTTTAAGGAGGAAAAAAATATGCCAAAACTAAAAACTAACAAAGCTGCAAATAAAAGATACAAAATGACAGCTACTGGTAAAATTAAAAGAACAAAATCAAACAGAAGACACCTTTTAGCTAATAAAACTAGAAGACAAAAAAAATCTGGTAAAATTCAAAATGCTTATGCTGATAAAACATGTCAAAACGGAATTAAGAGATTATTACCATATAATAATTAAGATTTATAAGAATAGGAGGAATTTAAAATGGCAAGAGTAAAAACAGCTAGAATAACACGTAAAAAACATAAAAAAGTATTAAAACAAGCTAAAGGATATTATGGAGCTAAACATTACAGATTCAGAATGGCTAAACAAGCAGTTATGAAATCTGGTATGTATGCTTACATTGGAAGAAAAGATAAAAAGAGTAATTTTAGAAAATTATGGATTACAAGAATTAACGCTGCTGCTAGACAAAATGGATTAACATACAGTAAGTTAATTTCTGGTCTTAAAAAAGCAAATATTTCTATAAATAGAAAAATGCTTGCTGAACTTGCAGTTTCTGATAGTGAGGCATTTGCAAAATTAGCTGAAACAGCAAAAAAGGCTTAATGTAAAAATGAATATTAATTTAAAAAAGGACTTTTTCTGAATTAAATGAAAAAATCCTTTTTTTTATTGTAAAATTTAAAGATATTATATTTTTTAAAATAAATCGGAGTGTGAACCTGTTCTATATGCTGTTAATACTAATTCACCTTTATCTATTTTATATATCAAAAGCCAATTAGGTTGTATATGGCATTCTCTATATCCGCTTATAATCTCCCACCAAATAATGGTCTTTATACTTATCAGTCAATGTTTGTTCATTAGCAAGCATATCAACCACTTCTTTTAATAAATTTAGATTAAGTCCTCTTTTCTTCATTAATTTATAGTCTTTTTTAAATAAATTAGTATATTTTACTATTAGCAAATTTATCAATCCTCTTTTTCTAAATCTTTCCACATTTCTTCTAAATCTGTATATCCTTTACTTAATCCTATTCCCTTTTCTGCATCTTCAATAGCTTTTTTAGTTTCAGCATTTAATTTTGGTACTTTTATTTCAAATGGAATACTTTTAGTTAAGATTATTTGTCTTAATAACATATTGATAACATTTGTAAAATTTGTTCCTAAATATTCAAGAGTTTCCTTAGCTTCTTCTTTTACCTTTTTATCTACATTAATATTTATTGTAGCCATAATATCGCCTCCATAATATATTATATATATATTATAACATATTATGTGTATATTATCAATATATTATATATATTTTATACTAATCCATGTTCCGCATTTACTTTAAATTTACCCCTACTATTCCACCAATTATTCCAGTTGCAATCCCTAGCGCCATCATTATAATTGAATAAATATTTACTCCAAAATTTCCAGTTGTTACGCTTGATGCAAGGTAAATAAGTAATATATAAACAAGACCTATTATACCGCCATTTAATATTCCATTTTTCTTTATTGAACACGTTGTCATAGAACTTCCGAGCTAAAATGCTAACTCCTGTAATCGCAATTATAACTGGCTTTATCGTGTTTTCACCAACATTTGTATATGTAAGCACTAATGCAAAAATAAAAAGAAGTAAAAATGTTATTATACAAGAAATAATAATTCCTTTTAATATTTTTACAGAATTATTGGTCTCAGTTATAATTGCCCTACTTTCAACAATTTCCTTCATACTTTTCCCCTCCATATATAATTATTCATATAAAATAAAATATTCATAAATCTCTTTTTTTAGAATAATATTTAATAAGAAAAAAAGAATTTATTTTTTAGCGGAGGTTTTATGGATAAGAATATGGATTTTAGCGGTTTTTCGCCCTACGACAACTTAAATTTTGACCCAAATTTTGGTGATATGTATAAAGACCCAATGTTTAGCCCCATGATGCAATATGAACAAGCATACATGTATTATAGGTATTTATGTATGCAATTAGATTATAAAATTAAATGTAAAGAATTTGAAAGATTAAATGGCAAAGAAGGAAGAAGAATAGAGTAAAACTTATTCTTCTGTCTCGTCTTTTACATAATACTTCGTTCCAAGCATTTCGTCCGGCAAATACTGTTGTTCAACTACATGACCTGGATAATCATGAGGGTATTTATACCCATTACTATAGCCAAAATTTTGCATATCTTCCACTGGTGCATTTCTTATGTGCATTGGAATTTCGCCAGTTTCTTTAGATTTAACATCAGATAGTGCCTTATCTATTGCAAGATATGCAGAATTTGCCTTTTTCGATTTTGCAACATATATTGCCGCTTCCGCAAGAATTATCCTTGCCTCAGGCATACCTATCATATTAACTGCCTGCATTGCCGAAGTTGCAACCACAAGTGCATTAGGATTTGCAAGTCCAACATCTTCCGCAGCCAAAATTGTTATTCTTCTTGCAAGAAATACAGGGTCTTCTCCACCAGCTAATGCCCTTGCTAAATAAAAAATAGCTGCATCAGGGTCGCTCCCCCTCATTGACTTTATAAATGCACTAATATTATCATAATGTGAATCACCATTTTTATCAAAAATTACCTTTTTTTGTGCAACACAATTTTTAGCTATTTCGTCTGTAATATTTATTATGCCCTTATCATCCATCTTCGTTGTAAGAACTGCAACTTCTAATCCATTTAACGCATTTCTTACATCTCCACCTGCAGTTATTGCAATTTTTCTTAAAGTTTCGTCCTCTATTTTAATATTAAAACTTTTTAGCCCCTCTTCTCTTTCTAATGAATTTTTTAAAACCTCAAAAACATCGTCTATTCCCAATGGCTCGAGCTTACAAACCATTGACCTAGAAATAAGCGCCTTATTTACTTCAAAATATGGATTTTCAGTAGTAGCACCAATTAAAATAACAGTGCCATTTTCTACAAACGGAAGCAAAGCATCTTGTTGCAATTTATTAAATCTATGTATCTCGTCTATAAATAATATACATTTTCCGCTAGGATTCATTAAAAGATTTTGTGTATCTTCTACTATCTTTTTTATTTCAGCAACACCTGAAGTTACCGCATTTATTTTATAAAATTTATTTTTTGTTGTATTACTTATTACTCTCGCAAGAGATGTTTTACCACATCCAGGAGGTCCCCAAAGTATGATACTAGACAATCTATCTGCTTTTATTGTTCTATATAATATTTTATCTTCTCCTAATATATGCTTTTGTCCAACATATTCGTCCAAAGTCTTTGGCATCATTCTATATGCTAAAGGTTTACTTAAGTCCAAATTACTTCGTCTCCCTTCCTAAAACTAAAGTTTAATCTCTTCCTAAAATTGCAAGTCCCTTCCTTATAATATCTTCCACGCTTAAATTGTCCAAATTTTCTTTTTCAAAGGCTTTTTCTATTTCTTTTCTATTATATCCTAAAACTAACAATGCAGAAATTGCCTCATTTATGTTTTCGCCTACATCTATACTGCTACTTTCTGTCTCTTCTCCTTCTTTTTCTTCTAATTCCATCTTCATTTTGTCTTTCAACTCTAATATCATTCTCGCAGCAGTTTTCTTTCCAATTCCTGGTATTTTTGTAAGTTTTGCATCATTATTAGTTATTACAGCAAGTGCAAATTCATGAGGCGCAACATTTGCAAGTATAGTAAGTGCAGATTTTGCACCAATACCGCTAACCCCAATTAAAAGTTCAAACATCCTTAATTCTTCATTTGTTAAAAATCCATATAGACTAATATTATCTTCTCTTACATGATAATGTGTATGTATTTTTACAATATCTCCAATATTCCCACATTTATCTATTGCATTTTGTGGCATAAATATTTTATATCCAACTCCTGATGCTTCTACTATAACAGCATCACTTAGCTTCATTTCTAGGCTTCCTTTAATATATGCAAACATATTAACCTTCCTTTTATCAAACAAATTTTCTTAATTTTATCATGGTAGAAAAAATTTTTCAAGTGTTTTAATTAAAATATTTACTTATTTGATTTAAGTTTTCAAAATTGCCTTGTCTTAAAACCTCATAAACAATAATTGCAACTGAATTTGAAAGGTTTAATGAACGTAAATCTCCTTTCATAGGAATTCTTATCGTATTATCTATATATTTTTGTAACAAATCTTCTGGCAAACCCTTTGTCTCTTTTCCAAAGAGGATGAAAACCTCGTCCATATTGCTAAAATCTACTTCTGTATAACAATGTTTTGCCTTCGTTGTAGCATAAAACATATTATTTTCTTCAGGTTTGTATTTTTCCAAAAAGGCTTGCAATGAATCGTGCTTTTCTATTTCCAATTTGTCCCAATAATCAAGTCCTGCTCTTTTTAAATATTTATCTGTTATACTAAATCCTAAAGGATAAACTAAATGAAGTTTAGAATTAGTTGCAGCACAAGTTCTTGCAATATTTCCTGTATTTTGTGGAATTTCTGGTTCTACCATTACAACATTTATTTTCATTTTTTTATTTCCTTTCCTTGCTCCTAAAGTAGAGAAATAACAATACCAGTTATAGCCCCTAACGCAAAAAGCAAGGCTACAATTTTAATGTTTTCCTTCAAGTTTTTATTTATTCTAAATAGCATTATTATCCCAGCTCCTGCATTAACCATAAGTCCTGCTATTAATGAGCCAAAACTTATTATTTCCGATAAATAAAGTTCTGTTATTATTACAGAAGATGCACAGTTAGGAATAAGTCCAATAGCTGATGCAATAATTGGCTCAAATATAGACGATTTTGCCATAAAGTTTTGTAAATTTTCTTCTCCGATTGCATTAACAATTACGTTTATAATTAATGTTAATATAAATATGTATATAAAAATGCTTATTGTATGTTTTAATGCTGACTTAAATATGCCCTTTTCGCAGTGGCAATGCTCCTCTTCACACAAATCAACAATTTTATCTTCTTCTTTTTTATTTTTGTTTTTTATATTTATTGCAAAATCAATTATGAATCCATATATCATACCAAGTGCAAATTTTATTGCCAATATACTAATAATTAAATTTACTGGTACAGCTCTTGAGATAAGTATTGGAAGCATTTCGTCAGATGTAGACAAATACACAGACATAAGTGTTCCAAGCGTAATTACTCTCGCTGCATAAAGATTAGTCGCAGCAACAGAAAAACCACACTGTGGAAATATTCCAAGTATGCTTCCAATTGCTGGTCCATATTTTCCAGATTTTTGTATTTTTTCTTTTGATTTATCGCTTATTTTATGCTCTATGTATTCTAGTATTAAATAGGCGACAAATAAAAATGGTAACAATTTTATGCTATCAATTAATGTATCCTCTAATATTTCTAGCATTATACCACTCCTTTTATTTTATCTTAATTTATATATTTTACTACATTTTTCCAAAAATATCAACTATTAAGGCTTATCCACCTAATAGATAAAAAGCAATAATTCCAATGCTTTCAATAACACATAAGTTAATCATATTCGAAGAAAACAAATTGCTCGTTGCCTCAATTACACCTTGCATATCATTTGTTTTTTCGCTATGATGCCTTTGTGCCTCTATGAAAGTTATAAGCTCAGGTATACTTGTTACAAAGCCTAAAATAATTCCAATTATAGCCTCAGGTATATTAAATTTTATCTTTAATGCTTCCAATGTACTACCCAATAAATTACCAATAATAAACAAAATTACACCAACAGCCAATAATTCCAAAGAAGTTATTATCGCGTATTTTCTTTTATGTCTAACCCATTTTTTCTCTTCTTCAATCTTCTTCGACTCAGTTTCAGTCACAATAGGCACTTTATATAACTTATAAGCATTTTTTCTGATATGAAAAAATAGGAAAAATATTATAATAAATATTGGTATCATCGTTAAACTAGCTTGTAAGTTTAAAGCAATCATGGCTATTGGTATAAATATTGTTATACAAACAATAACAAGTTGCGTCATAATCGCTTTATTTCTTAATTCTTTTCCATTTTTATTAAAATGAATAGAAAAAGAATATTGAATTAAATTTATTACATTTGAACTCGCAATGTTATATAATCCAGCACTAATTAGCCCTTGTGCACCAGAGAAAAAAACCGTAAGTAGTTCTGGCATTGAAGTTGCAAATCCAGCAATATTTCCAACTGCTTTTGGTGTTAAGTCTAGTATTTCTGCAATTTTTCTTAGTAGCTTTACCAAGATTTCTTTAGATACATACACTATAATCATTGAAAATATAACAAACTTTGCAATTTCCCATATTAACGACATTTTTAATACACCTCTTTCCTATAATTATTTCCTATATTATTTAATTTAAACTTATTTTACCAAATTAGAAACAAATAGTGAATAATGCAAGCATGTTGATTATTCACTATTTCACGCTATTATTCACTTAAATCAAGTTCAATATTATAAACTTCATAATCTTTATCTATAACTTTCATTTCTAAATCTTCTATAAATAAAGTTGCTTTAAAATCTTTTATTGATTTTTCAATTGCTTCTTTTAAGTCTTTATTAACTCCAATTGATAATTTCTTTATAGGTGTTTTTAATGATACATTACTATTCGTTTTAGCACCTCTTGCCTCACTAATAATTTCTATCATTTGGTCACCCATTTTTATTTCTTCATCAAATTTATATTCTAAAGGCTTTATTTCTGTTGTATGAATTGATTTATTATTATGATAAAGTTCTTGGAATATTTCCTCAGTTATATATGGGAAATATATACTAAAGTCTTGTAAAAACTTATAAAGTAATATATATACTGTTTTTTGTCCGCTATATCTTGGTATATCGCCAAATTCCTCTGGTCTATATAATCTATGTTTTACTATTTCAATATAGTTATCGCAAAATTCCCAGAAAAACTTTTCTAAAATGTTTAGAGCTAGTCCAACTTCATATTCCTCTAAATAATCTAGGAACTGTCTTTCCATTTCTGCAAAACGACCTAATATCCATTTATCAACATATTCAAAGTCTTTAAATTCTTTATCTTGATAATCTGTAAGGTGCATTTCTACAAACTTTGCAACATTCCAAATTTTATTTACTAGCTTTTTACCACGAAGCAATGTTTCTTCACTAAATACAATATCAGTTCCTAATCTACCTGTACCTGCCCAATATCTAATAACATCAGCAGAATATTGTTTTATCAAGTCCATTGGTTCATGCTTACTATTTCCTTTGCTCTTACTTATTTTTTCACCTTTATTTGCCATAACAAATCCAGAAATCATAACATTATCCCAAGGTCTTTGTCCGAAATGATAAAAGCTCTTAACTATTGTATAAAAATCCCAAGTTCTTATAATTTCACTAGCATTTGTTCTCAAGCTCATAGGTTTTAATATATCTTCAAAATTTTCTTTTTCTCCATATCTCATATTTATTAAAGGAGTTATAGAAGACGTTGCCCAAGTATCCATAATATCTGTCTCAGGTACAAATTCACTACAACCACATTTAGGGCATTTATTTATTCTAGGCTTACTACTTAATGGGTTTACTGGTAAATCTTCCCTATCAGCCAATATAACCTCTCCACAGTCTTTACAATACCAAACTGGAAATGGAACACCAAAGTATCTTTGTCTAGATATACACCAATCCCATGCAATATTATTTACCCACTCGTCATATCTTGTGTGCATGTGTGCAGGATGCCATTTTATCTCATTTCCTATTTTTAGGAAATCTTCCTTGTGATTCATTATATCAATAAACCACTGTTTCATTACAGCATATTCAACTTCTTTTCCGCATCTTTCATGAGTTTGTACTTCGTGTTCTAATTCCTCTATCTTAACTATATATCCACCTGCTTGCAAATCTTCTACAATTTGTTTTCTAGCTTCTTTTATTTTTAATCCGCCATATTTTGGAACAGAATCTACTATTCTTCCATTATCTGTGAAAATATATTTAAGAGGTAAATTGTATTTTTTCCACCACTCAATATCTGTCTGGTCTCCAAATGTACAGCACATTACTGCTCCTGTTCCCTTTTCCATATCAACTTTTTCGTCTGCCATTATTGGAACTTCTACATCAATTACTGGAATATGTGCTGTTTTTCCAATTAAGTGCTTATGTTTTTTATCTTCTGGATTAACAAATACACAAACAATTGCAGGTAATAACTCTGGCCTTGTTGTTGCAATTGTAAATGTTTCATTATCCTCAACTGTCTTGAAATTTACATAGTTAAATGTTGTTTTTATTGTCTTTGTTTCAAGCTCTGCCTGTGCAATTGAAGTTAAACACTCATTACACCATAGCGCTGGGCTTTCTTTATGATAGCAATGTCCTTTTTCCATCAAGTCTAAAAAAGAAGTTTGACTAATTTTTATTGTAGATGGGCTAACTGTTTTATAATGTATATTCCAATCTGTACTAACTCCCATTTTACTGAATAATTCTTTAAATTCTGCCTCATACTTATCAGTCGTTTCATAACATAATTTTGAAAATTCGTCTCTTCCTATCTCATGTGCTCTTTTGCCTTGTTCCTTTTCAACTAATCTTTCACTAGGTAATCCATTATCGTCAAATCCAAATGGATAAAAAATGTTATATCCTCTTAATCTTTTATATCTTGCAAGCATTTCTGTTTGAGTATAAGAAAATATATGTCCTATATGTATTTTTCCATTAACTGTAGGTGGAGGAGTATCTATAGAAAATACTTCTTTTCCATTTCTTTGAAATTCATAAACTTTATTATCTCTCCAATAATCTAACCACTTTTTTTCTTTTTCCTCTGCATTGTACTTTTTATCTAACATCTTAAATACTCCTTCTAACCACTTTAATTTTGCTTAATAACATTTGTGTTATTATTTATAATAATATTATTATTGTTTGTTTCTTTTATCTCGTTTGCAACCTCATTTTTATTGTCTATAACTGTATTATCTTTACTAACGCTGTTTGTTGTAGCCTGCACAACAATATCTTCTTTTGTCTGATTTTTTTCTTCTTGCTTATTATCTTCTTCCTGTTTTTTATTTTCTTCTTTTCTTTTTAAATATTCATTCCATGGATTATTTTTATCTGGATCAGTTGGATCCCAGTTTCTTACTTCCTCATCATCACTTATTTTCCTAGCTGTAGGTTTTCCTAAAGGTCCTGGGTTTGAATCTGAATAAAATTCTACTTTTGTTCCAGATACACAATTATCATATATCCACTTTGCATCTTCTACCTTTAATCTTATACAGCCAAGTGACGCTTTTTCTCCGAGTTTATCATACTCCCACCACTCTAACGTTGATTTATCTTGACTTGTGTATGGTACAGAGTGAAACAAAATATGTCCCGTTATTCTGCAAGCATATTGCCCATATACATCGCCTTGTAAAAATCTCCAAGTATATTTGTCTGATATTGAAAATACGCCACTTTCTGGCGTTGCATCTCCAATAGAACAAATCATTGCTTTTATCGGAACTGTATATTCTCCTTTTGCATCTTTCTTATATACTGTAACTGTATTTGCTTTATTGTTAATTTTTATATAATATGGTATATTTTGTACTTTTGGTTTTGTCTCTTCATTTTTTGGTTTTTCTTCATTTGTAGGTTGACTTTCATAAGTTTCATTTTCATCGTCAACATTAACTACAATCACATCATCGTCTCCTTTATTTTCATTTTCAAATTCATTTTCGTTATAATATAATATATTACTATCTTTTTTACTTAATAACTTATTTTGTTTTTGAAAATTAAAAATAATAAACAGAGGCAATAGTATAAGAATTACCAAAAATATACATATTGCAATAATTAATCTTTCTTTATTCTTTATCTTGATTTGTTTATTTCCCATATTATTATTTCCTTATTTAAAGTATATAATTAAAACTCCAATAATTGACATTATAAATCCTAAAATTTTTAAGCCAGCTGTTGCTTCATTTTGGTCACCAAAACCAAATAATTTTTTTGTTATTCCTCTTGCATCATAAATTAAAATAACTCCGCTTAAAGCAAGCAATAATCCAAGTATTAATAAAATATTTTCTTTCATCTTTTACATCCTTCTATACATAATAATATATTACAGTCTTTTTACTAAAAAGTCAAGTATTATAAGGCATATAAATTATTTTTGCAATGTCACTGTATATTTTATTTTTTTACGGTAATAATATAAACATAACAAATTGATATTGGAGGTGCTTAAAGCTATGTCAAAAGATAAGAATAACAACAATAACAACAACAGCAAGAACAATAACAATAATAACAACAATAATAATAACAATAACAACCAAAATAACAATCACTAAGATTAAGATTGTTAAGGAATGTCTTTTACATATAAGACATTCCTTAATTTTTTATTCTATATACTTACGCAAAAACTGACCTGTATAGCTTTTTTCATTTTTTACAACCTGTTCTGGAGTTCCGAACTTGCACAACAGTTCCACCATTTTCTCCACCTTCTGGACCTAAATCAATAATGTAATCACAAGTTTTTATTAAATCCAAATTATGCTCAATTACAATAATGCTATTCCCTGTATCTACTAATCTTTGCAAAATATCTACTAATTTATGAACATCTGCAATATGAAGTCCTGTTGTTGGCTCGTCTAATATATACAAAGTTTTTCCAGTTGCCTTCTTTGATAATTCAGTCGCAAGTTTAACTCTCTGTGCTTCTCCACCTGAAAGTGTAGTCGAAGGTTGTCCAAGTTTTATATATCCGAGTCCAACATCTGCAAGAGTCTGAATTTTTTGTTTAATTCTAGGAATTTTGTCAAAAAATTCCAATGCTTCTTCAACTGTCATATCTAAAACATCTGAAATAGTTTTACCTTTATATTTTACCTCCAAGGTTTCTTGATTATACCTTTTTCCTTTGCACACCTCGCAAGGTACATATATATCTGGTAAAAAGTGCATTTCTATTTTTAAAACACCATCACCTTGGCAGGCTTCACATCTTCCTCCCGGAACATTAAAACTAAATCTTCCCTTATCATATCCTCTCATTTTTGCTTCATTAGTTGTAGCAAATAAATCACGAATAATATCAAACACACCTGTATATGTTGCTGGATTAGACCTAGGAGTTCTTCCTATTGGTGATTGGTCAATATTTATAATTTTGTCAATATTTTCCAAGCCTTTTATTTCTTTGCACTTACCAGCTTTTTCATTTGCCTTATTAATTACTTTTGCAGCCGTTTTATACAATACCTCATTTACAAGAGTAGATTTTCCTGAACCTGAAACACCTGTAACACATGTAAACACACCTAAAGGTATTTTAACATTTATATTTCTTAAATTATTTTCTGATGCACCAATTATTTCTATAGCTTTTCCATTTGATTTTCTTCTTTTCTTTGGCACAGATATTCTTTTATTTCCACTTAAATATTGCCCAGTTATTGACCCCTCTACTTTTTTTATCTCCTCTGCCGTGCCTTGTGCAACAACGTGTCCACCATGAACACCCGGTCCTGGACCTATATCAATTATTTGGTCAGCTGCATACATTGTATCCTCGTCATGCTCTACAACTAATACAGAATTTCCCAAATCCCTTAATTTTTTCAATGTTGCAATTAATTTTTCATTATCTCTTTGGTGCAAACCTATACTTGGCTCGTCTAAAATATATAATACACCTGTTAAGCTCGAGCCAATTTGAGTTGCAAGCCTTATTCTTTGTGCTTCTCCGCCAGATAAAGTGCCAGCAGGTCTTGCAAGAGTTAAATATTCTAGCCCAACATCTAATAAAAATTGCAACCTCTTATCTAATTCCTTAAAAATTTGGTCTGCTATCATTTTTTCTTTTGGTGTTAATTCCAAATTTGCCAAATATTCCTTAATAGCCCTAATTGACATTTCTGTTAATTCTTTTATGTTTTTATCTCCTACTTTTACAGACAAACTTTCCTTCTTTAGCCTTGCACCTTTACAAGTAGGACAATCGCTCTCACTCATGTACATTTCATAGAAATCACGCATTCCCTGTGATTTTGTTTCATTATGTCTTCTTTCTAGTGTTGGGATTACACCTTCAAACGGTGTCCTAAATTTTCTAACTCCTGCATAAGATTCATATTCAAAGTCTATGCTTTCATTTCCTGTTCCATATAAAATTTTATCTAAAAATTCTCTAGGCAAATCTTTTATTGGCTTTTTTATATCTACTCCATAGTGTCTTCCTATGCTTTCAAAATACATCTTTGCCATTGTTTCGCCCTTTTTCATTGTGCTTGAGCCAAAAGCCTTTACTCCATCATACAATGTTTTACTTTTATCTGGAATAATTAAGTCTTCGTCCATTGTCATTAAGTATCCAATACCAGTACAAGTTGGGCATGCCCCAAATGGGTTATTAAAAGAAAACATCCTTGGAGTTAATTCTCCAATACTTATACCGCAGTCTGGACACGCATAATTACAACTATACAATTTTTCCTCTTTGCCATTTATATCTATTACAACCATATCGTTTGCGTGTTTTAATGCAACTTCTACTGATTCTGCAAGCCTATTCCTTATTCCCTCTTTTATAACTAATCTATCTATTACAAGCTCAATATTATGCTTCTTTTTTCTATCTATATCTAGGTCGTCTGTAAGTTCTACAACGTTTCCGTCAACTCTAGCACGTACAAATCCTTCTTTTTGATAGCCTTGGATTTGCTTTACAAATTCCCCTTTTTTGCCACGAATAATAGGAGAAAGGACTTGTATTTTTGTTCCTTCCTCTAATTCTAATATGTTATCTACTATTTGGTCTAAGGTTTGTTTTTCGATTTTTTTACCACAATTTGGACAATATGCTGTTCCGATTCTAGCATAAAGAAGACGAATATAATCATATATTTCTGTTACAGTTCCAACAGTTGAACGTGGATTTTTAGATGTAGTCTTTTGGTCTATTGAAATTGCTGGAGAAAGCCCATCAATTGATTCAACATTTGGCTTTTCCATCATGCCTAAAAATTGTCTTGCATACGAAGAAAGGCTCTCAACATATCTTCTTTGTCCTTCTGCATACAAAGTATCAAACGCTAAAGAAGATTTTCCAGAGCCTGAAAGTCCTGTTATTACAACTAATTTATCTCTTGGTATCTCTAAGTTAATATCTTTTAAGTTATGTTCTTTTGCTCCTTTTATGATTATTTTGTCGTTCATTATAATTCCCCCATGGAATTAATTATACAACATACAAGCATAAAAATCAATAAAATTAGCAAACAAATTTTTTAATATCTTTTATTATTTTCTAATGCGTTACTAAATATATTCGCAGTATTGTTTATTATATTTTTTTCTCTTGCTTCTTCTTGAATATAATCTATTGCGCCATTTGTTGCATGATTAATTATTCCTGATTTATATGCAATTTGTATTGTAACTGCTGCTAATATAACTAATACAATAACTGTTATAATTAATGCAATCATTGTAACGCCCTTTTGGTCTTTGTTTATTCTCATTTGTATTTTCTCCTTCCGACAAAATTACGCAAGGTATATTTTATTTTGCATTATCATTATATATTAAGTAAAAATTTGTGTCAATATCTCTAATTAAATATAATTACAAAATTTTATATAATAGCAAAATTTATATACTAGCATGGAATAAAATAAATTTTTCGCTCGTAGACTTTGTCCTTGGTTTCCTTCACAGAAATTCTAAAACTTCCTTATGGCACCCTTCCACGGCACGCGTGAACTCTTTCCATAAGGAAGTTTAATAATTTCTAGTTCGTAAACACTCCAGCGCTACTCGCTTAAATTTATTTTATTCCTGCTAGCATTTTATTTCCTGCTATTATTTTAATTATATTTTATTAAATTCAAGTTCAACTTTAAATAAATCCCCATCAATAATAATACAAAACTTGCCCTTTTGTAACTCGGTTAAACTCTTTGATATAGAAAGACCGAAGTCCGCTTCCTTCTGTCGTTCTTGACTTATCGCCTCTTACAAATCTTTGCATTAGTTCATCTGTACTTATATTAAGCCTCTGAGCCGACATATTCTTTATCGTCGTATACACCTTATTTTCATTTAAAACAACGTCTATATAAACTCTAGAGCCCTTCGTCGCATATTTTGCAGCATTGCTAAATATATTTTCAATAACTCTATACATATATCTGCTATCAGCATTAATCATAACACTTTCCTCTGGAAAATTAGTTATAACCTCTAGCTTTCTTTGTTTAAACTTATCGCCAAACTCACCAATTGCTTGATTCAAAAGCTCCACCATATTAATATTTTCCAAATTAAGTTTTACATTTCCAGAAGAAGCCTTAGAAGCCTCAAGTAAATCCTCTGTAAGTCTTTTTAGCCTCTGAGACTTATTATCTAATATTGAAATATACTCCTTAGCCTTTTCTCCCTTTATATCCTCTTTTTTTAGCAAATCAACATAATTAATTATAGAAGTAAGAGGAGTCTTTATATCATGAGAAACATTAGTTATAAGCTCCGTTTTTAACCTCTCACTCTTTATACCTTCCTCTATTGCATTTTCAAATCCATTAGAAATATCATTAATATATTTAGCCGTATTTTTAAACCTAGGCATTATACTCTCTATATCTAATTTCGACTTTATATCTCCATTATATATCTTCTCTAACTGCATTTCTATCACATTAAAAGATTTTATATTATCAATTATTTTTATAAATACATACACAGTAATCGCAATATCTATAATAAATGCAGAAATTAATAAATCAGAAGAAACAGAATAAATAAAACTTGTTACAACAAACACCGCAAGAAAATAAGCAAAAATATATAATATTAATTTAACAGTAATTTGAAACGTACTTTCTTCTACTTTCCTTTTTTCTTCTAGCTTTCTATCCTTTTCCTCCTTATATTCCCTAAAACTTAACTCTATATTGTCTAGTTTATCCTTTATAGTAAGTAAAGTTTTTCCAATTAATGTAGTTTTAAACATAATTTTTGCCTTTATTCTTTTAACAAATGTGTTAAAAATAAGCATAAACGCTATATATGTTATAACTCCTCCAGTTAGCATCAAACTCAAGAAAGTTTTATAATCTTGAAACGACGATAAGAAAAATATTATCCACGTCCATAATGATATAGTTCCAAGCATTCCCGCAATTATTAATAACTCAAAAGGCATTTTATCAAAACTATTTATATTAATTCCATCTTTTCCTTTCGAATATCCCATTGACTCAATTAAATAAATCAAAACTAAAATCAACATTATAATCGAAACAGGTAAAGCTATATATATAAATCCTGAAAAAGTTCCAACGCCATACATAAGCCTATTTATCCATGTATCTATACCTTCATATTCTTCAGTAAAACTTGCATAATCATTGCCATAACCCATACCATAACTGAAAAATAAAACTATTACAAGTAAAAGTAATGGTAATAAAGTATAGCAAATAGCTTTAAGGACTGCATTTTGTTTCATAATTTCACATCCTCCTTCTTGTTAAATATTTTCTATTTTATAACCTATGCCCCATATAACCTTTAGATATCTAGGCTCTTTTGGATTTATCTCAATTTTTTCTCTTATGTGTCTTATATGTACAGCAATTATATTTTCTGTTCCATAAGCCTCGCCTTCCCATACATTTTCATAAATCTGCTTTATTGAATAAACAACGCCTTTATTTTTTATCAAAAACTTTAAAATATTGTACTCAGTTGGTGTGAGTTTTACCTCCCTATCTTCCATTGTAACTTTTTTTAAATTATCGTCTATAACTAGCTCCCCAGATTTATATATATTTTTGCCCTCTTCTGTTTGTATATTTCCAAGTTTTGTATATCTTCTTATGCAAGAATTAACCCTTGCAACAAGCTCTAATGGATTAAAAGGTTTTGTCACATAGTCGTCTGCGCCAATATTTAATCCTTTTATTTTATCTTCATCCTCTGACTTAGCAGATAACATAATTACCGGTATCGATTTTTCCTCCCTTATCTCCTTTATCGTTTGGATTCCATCCTTTTTTGGCATCATTATATCTAATATTACTAAGTGCACCTTATTCTCTTTCAAAACTTTAAGACACTCTTCGCCATTATACGCTTTTAATACATTATAATTTTCTTTTACTAAATATATTTCTATAGCCTTTACAATTTCCTTATCATCATCACAAACTAATATATTATACATAATTAATTCTTCCCTTCCTGAGGCACAAATCAAGTTGCAATTATTTTAAGTCTTCTCCCCTTTTTATACAACTATAGATATATTATATCAAATTAATTATTAAGAAAAAATAGAGAGATTATTAAGAATTTATGAAGAACGCACTTATCTTGCTTATTTTTATTATACAAAAAGACTATTTACCATAATTTCATGATAAATAGTCTTTAGCATATTATTCTTTTACTTCGTCTGTACTTTTCTCTGTAACTGTATCTACAACTTCCTCTACTACTGGTGTCTCTGTCTCAATTGCTGGTTTTTCAAGTTCTTCTGCTTGAACTTCTTCTTTCTTTTCTTCCTCAGCAAGATTTTCCTTTAATGTAATTTCCTTAGTTTCAATTCTTGCTCCAACTTTCTCCTTAGTTCTTGCAGATTTTCCTACTCTATCTCTTAAATAGAATAGTTTTGCACGTCTTGCCTTTCCAACTCTTACTACTTCTACTTTTTCAACCATAGGTGAGTGTAATAAAAATGTTTTTTCAACACCTACTCCATAAGATATTTTTCTTACTGTAAATGTCTCATTTACTCCTCCACCTTGTTTTTTAATTATTATACCTTCGAAAATTTGGATTCTTTCGCGGTTTCCTTCTTTTATCTTTGCATGAACTCTTACTGTATTTCCAACATCTAATACTGGAACTTTGTCTTTTAATTGTTCATGCTCGATAGACTTAATTATGTCCATTATTTTTCTCCTTCTTTCTTTTTTAATTTATTAAATCTGGTCTTTTATTTTTTGTTATTTCTAAAGACTTCTCTTTTCTCCATTTTGCTATATTTTCATGATGTCCGGCTTATCAAAACCTCTGGAACCTTCACTCCATGAAATTCCTCTGGTCTTGTGTATTGTGGGTATTCTAGTAAATTATCATTTGAAAAACTTTCCTCTTCTTTTGATTCTTTATTTAATACCCCTTCTACATACCTTGATACTGAATCTATAAGTACCATAGCTGGAAGCTCTCCACCAGTTAAAACATAGTCTCCAATGGATATTTCCTCATCAACAATCTCGTCTAAAACTCTTTGGTCAATTCCTTCATAATGACCGGCATAGTAATATAATGTGCTCTTCTTTGCTTAAACTTTTTACCTTTTCTTGGTCTAAAGTTTTGCCCTGTGGCGAAAGATAGATAACCTTCGAATTATCCTTTTTTACAGAAGCATAAGCATCATATACTACATCTGGCATCATTACCATCCCTGCACCACCACCATAAGGTGTATCGTCAACTTTTTTATGTTTATTTTTAGAAAAATCTCGGATATTGATTAGCTCAATATTTATTATATTTTTTTCTATCGCTCTTCCAATTATGCTAGATTTCATTACATCAAACATCTCTGGAAAAAGTGTTAGCACGCTAAATTTCATTTGAATTATCTCCTAATCCTTCTATTAAATGTACAATCATTTTTTTATTTTCAACATCTACATTTTTTATAACATCGCCGATTGCAGGTAATAAAATTTGTTTTCCTGTTTTATCCTTTACAACATATACATCATTGCTACCCGTTGGAAATACATCAATTATTGTTCCGAAGTAGTTTTTCTTCCTCTGTATATACCTCCATCCCTATTAAATCAACGATAAAATAAGAATTTTTAGGTAACTTTACAGCATCTTTTCTGTCTATTTTTATATAGCAGTTTTTATATTTTTCAGTATCATTTATATCATCAATTCCCTTTATTTTAAGTAAAACAAGGTTTTTATGATATAAAACACTTTCAACTTCTACCTCTTCTAATTTTTTATTTCTTTCAATGTATATTCTCTTTAGGTCATCAAATCTTTTTATATTATCTGTAAATGGTACTACTTTGAAAAATCCTTTTACTCCATAGGAATTCACTATTTGACCTATTTCTAATAAGTCTTGCATAAATAAAGCTCCTTATTAATCTATAAACTCAACTGTAACTTTCTTATGTTCCTTTGCACCAATAGATTTACAAATTACTCTAATGGCTTTAGCTATTCTTCCCTCTTTTCCAATTATTCTGCCCATGTCTTTATCTGCAACCTTTACCTCATATACAATGCTTTTTTCACCTTGTACTTCATTTATTTGGATTTTATCAGTCTCAACAACTAGGCTTTCAATAATTGTTTGTAATGCTTCCTTCATAGTTTTTTACTCCTCCTAAAAAATTATGCCTTTTCGATTAATGCTTTTACTGTGTCTGTTGGTTTAGCACCATTTTTTATCCAAGTAGCACATTTTTCTTTATCTAAAGATATAACAGCTGGCTCTTTCATTGGGTCAAATGTTCCTAATTGTTCAATTATTTTGCCATCTCTTGGAGATCTAGAATCTGCAACAACAATATGGTAGAAAGGTGCTTTTTTCTTTCCTACTCTTTGTAATCTTATTTTTACCATTTTTTAAGTTCACCTCCTAAAATTAGAATAATATTTTTTAAATTTAATAACTATACTTTAAGGTTCTTTAGGTCGTTCATATTAAGATTTTTTAATGCGTTCTTCATGCCACCTTTTTTGTTATTCATTTGCTTCATCATTTTTTGTGTCATTTCAAAAGATTTTATGAATTTATTTACATCCTGTACAGTCGTACCTGAACCTTTCGCTATCCTTTGCCTTCTACTTCCATTAAGTATCTTTGTATTTCTTTTTTCCTTTTTAGTCATTGAACAAATTATAGCTTCTATTTTTATGAACTCTCTATCGTCAACTTTTATATCTCCGAAGTTTATTCATACCGGGTATCATTTTAAGCAAAGACGAAAACGAGCCCATCTTTTTTATCTGCCTTAATTGTGCTAAATAATCGTCTAAATCGAACTCCTGCTTTTTTAACTTTTTTTCAAGTTCTTCAGCTTCTTTTTCGTCAAAAGCCTCTTCAGCCTTTTCTATTATTGAAAGTACATCTCCCATACCTAAAATCCTAGATGCCATCCTATCTGGGTGAAATACCTCTATATCACTTAACTTTTCGCCAGTTGCTGCAAATTTAATTGGTCTTCCTGTAACCTTTTTTACTGAAAGTGCAGCACCACCACGTGTATCACCATCTAGCTTTGTTAATATAACTCCATCTATTCCCAACTTATCATTAAAACTTGTTGCAACATTTACAGCATCTTGACCTGTCATACTATCTACAACAAGCAATATTTCATGAGGTTTTACACTTAACTTTACATTTTCAAGTTCTTGCATTAACTCCTCGTCTATGTGTAATCTTCCTGCTGTATCTAAAATTATTACATCATTTAATTTTGATATTGCAACATTTACTGCTTGTTTTGCTATATGAACAACATCTTTTGAGCCTTCATTTGCAAATACTGGAATTCCAAGCGATGCACCAACAACTTGTAATTGTTTTATAGCAGCTGGTCTATATACATCGCAAGCAACAAGAAGTGGTTTTTTGCCTTGTTTTCTCAATAGATTAGCAAGTTTTCCTGCTGTTGTTGTTTTTCCTGAACCTTGCAAACCAACTAACATTATTATAGTTGGTGGGTTTGGTGTAAAATTAATACGGCTTTCCACTCCTCCAAGTAATTCAACAAGCTCGTCTTTTACAATTTTTACAACTTGTTGCCCCGGAGTTAGCGAAGTTAATACATTTTGTCCAAGAGCTTTTTGTTCTATTTCTTGTATAAACTCTTTTACTATTTTGTAGTTTACGTCTGCTTCTAGCAATGCTAGTTTTACTTCTCTTAATATTTCTTTTAGGTCATTTTCTGTTATTCTTGTTTTACCTTTAAGTTTCTTTGTTATACCTTGTAATCTTGACGATAAACCTTCAAAAGCCATATATTCTACTTCCTTTCTAAAATTCGATATACTAGGTTACAATTAATTTAAGTTCTTGCATTACATTTGATATTACACTTGATATTTTCTCGTCTGTATCTTGCTCTTGTAATGTTGATAATTCTGATAGTATCTTTTGTATCTGTTTTTCCTGTTTTTGCTCCTTTTTCATAATTCCTAATTTTTCCTCTAAACCGAAAAAGTCTCTTTTCCCCCTTCACAATACTATCTCTTACAGCTTGCCTCGTTATTTGAACCTCTTCTGCAATTTCTGCTAATGATAAATTTTCATTATAGTATAAATCTAAAATGTCTCGCTGTTTCTCTGTAAGTAACTCCCCATATATGTCGCATAACATACTTATTTGAACATTTTTATCCATACTTTTTCTTTTCCTCTTTTTCTAATTTTTCTGTAATGCTATATTACTTTACACTATTTTTTGGCATTTGTCAAGGGTTTTTAGGAAAATTAGTAAAAAAATTGCAAAAAATTCCCCAAAGAAGAGCAGTTGCCCTTACCTTGGGGTATAAATTTGAGCTTTATATCATACGGTTATGTGCCCGATATGACCGATTGTGTGGTCCTCTACGCCGTACGCAGGAAGAGGTCTATCCTTCCCGCGGCGTAGCTTCTAAAAGATGTTTATGTACTCTGCTTGTGTTTTATAGTTTTCTCAATTTATGTTGATGTTTTTTTAGTTATTTCTATAGGTTTTGATGCTTTACTACCTAAAACTGTTCCATCGTCTTCTTGAAGTTTTAAATCTATGTTATCCAGGTTGATAGTAACTACGGGGCGCACCGAATGAATCTCGGGGTATCTGTTACTGTACGAGTTGAACACAGCGATTGGGTACACCATGATTGGGGTCAGACGGAACACGGCGAAGTTCGCATGGCTACCGCCGGAATAGACGCAGCGCGAAGCCACCCAGTAATATCCTGAACTTGGTACTATTAATTCTTCATAACGTCTAGGTATTGTTAAACTACTCCAGCTTAAAAAATAATATGTTTCTTTTACTGATAAGCTATTTACACCACTACTTTCAGTATATCCGCTATACCACTGGTCTTGTTCACTTAATCCTAATTTACTTCCTGTAACATTATCTACTACTGCTCCCTTCTCATTTGGATAGATATTTGGTATGTTTCTATAATCTGACTCTGTTATCTCATATGTCTCTCCATTTTTGTAACCGCCAGATTCATAACTTGTTGGCTCATATATCTTTGTTCCATCTTCGTTTCTTATGTTCTCTATATCCTCTATCCTTATACTTCTTGCCTCTGTTCCTAATTCTTTACTACTATAACATGTTTTGCATAAGTCATTTAATAGTTTGACTGCATTGTTATATCCATCTTCTCCATATAACTTGAGTGTGTAATTTGTCTTCACATCTGATATTAGTGTCATTTCGTTACCTGCTATCTTAAATATTCTCCAATTTAAGGCTTCGGTTGTTGGTGCAGCTGAGTTTTTATATGATGCGCTTACGCCATCTCCGCTTGAGTAGTGGTTGATTCCGTATACGCCATCTTGCGCATAATCTGGATTGTCACTTATTCCTGTTGCATCGGCATTATAGTATGTAACACCAACTTCTCCATCAATAAAGTCTTGATAGTTTATATATTTTCCTATTAAATCCACTGGGCGGAGGCTGTATGGTGTTTCCTTAGCACCCGTACCCGTCTCTCCTACGTACGTCGTCTGTAGGCTGATAGAAACTACCGGGCGCACCGAATTTTCAACGTTCCCCCCGGTACTGTACGAGCAGAACAAATCGTTCCCGACCACGAAGCCGCCATTCACACCGAACACGTAGAAATACGCCTTGCCACCGATATATTTGACGCAGCGGGAAGCCACCCAGTAATAGGTTTGATTTGTTGTTGTGCCTGGTTCATATCTTATTAAATCTAGGTACTTATTTTTCATATATGTTGTACTCATTGTGTAAGAGTAAAATGTATATTTTGTTATCCATGTACTCGCTTCACTATATCCTGTATACCACTCTGTTTGCATACTCCTACTCTCTTTCGTCCCTGCCTTGTCATTTACTATAGCATCTTTTTCTTCTGCATATATATTTGGATAATTTTTATTTCTTGGACTCGCTGTTCCCCCATAACTTGAATAATCTGTTCCCTTAAATGTTGAAACTGCATCTATGTCTTCCATATTTATACTTCTTGCCTCTGTCCCTAGCTTTTTACTACTATAACACTCTGCACATAAGTCATTTAATAGTTTGACTGCATTGTTATATCCGTTATACCCATATAACGATAATTTATAGCTAGTTGGTACATCCGATATTATTAGCATTTCTTTTGTGTTTTTATCTACACTATATATTCTCCAATGTAATTCTTCTGTTTTATGTGCTGTGTTTTGTGCTGTAACTTTTCCATCTGATATTCCTTCATTTACTCCTGAGTAATAGTCGATTCCTCCTTCTTCAGCTGTATCTTCGTCTTGTCCTGTTCTATCTGCGTTGTACGTAGATTCGTCTATCCATTTTTGATAATCTACATAATCAC
>CANRAW010000012.1 GCA_947628715.1 uncultured Clostridia bacterium | reverse complement strand
TAGAGAACGCAATAATGCGGAAAGAATACAACTTTGCAAAAGTTAGCAGAGGAAATGAACAAGGAGACAATATGGGTGAAACAAGCCTCAGCTAATGTAAATAGAGAGGATACAAATGACGATATAATAGTAACAACAGTGGAAGGATATATGTATCAAATCTATTATGATGAAGTAACAGAGCAAAAGTTTATAGAGTATGTAGGAAAAGAAAATAAAGGGACTTTGCCAAATCTAAAGACAACATATAACAAAGAGAAGGCAACATTAAGTGCAGAAGTAAAGAATACATCAGAGGTAGATGTTGAGAAAATGGAATTAATCTATAGAGGAGATGTAATTGACACACAAAAAGGAGCAACTGCAACATTTTCTAACCTACAATACACAGGCTGGTATATGGTAAGAGTAACGGCTACATCAGGACAAATGAGATATGCATGGATAAGAGTATCTAGTACAGTTATTGCACCAAATATAGAGATAATATCAAATGGAGAACCTGTAAATGACTGGTATGGAGCAGATAATGTACCATTAAAAGTAAAAATAAGTACAGATAATGCAACAGCAAAGGGAATAAATTACTATATAGCAAATGCAATAACAAAGGAAGAGACAAGAGTAGAAGGAAAATCAGTAGTACTTGAAAAAGAACTACAAAAAGAGACGGGAAAAACAGTCTCAGGAACGATAACAATAACAGCGTGGGTAGACGATGGAGAAGGTGGAAATGTATCAGAGACAGCAACAGTAGATATAAAATATGATAGCATTAAACCAACACTAGCATATACAATTACACCAAATAAAGATGCAGGAAAGACATGGTATAATTCCGAAGATGTAACAATATCATTATCAGGTTCAACAGATGCAAACTCAGGAGTTGCAAAATATAAATATAGATATATAGAAAAAGACCCTACAGATACAGACGAAGAATTTAATCAAGAATATAAAGAAGTAACAGATTATAAGAAAACACCAATAACAATAGAAAAAGATGGAATAAGAAAAGTAGAAATAGTTGTAGTAGATAATGCAGGAAATGAATCAACAGCAGAAACAATAGAGATATATAAAGATAGTACAGAACCAGAATTCATAACAGACGAAATAAATATAACAGATGTAACAGAGTATGGGTTTAGAATAAATACAGACGCAAAGGATAATTTGTCAGGAAATCCAGCAAGAGATCCAAACTATAAGATAATGTATAAATATAGTGTAAAACCACAAAATGGAGAGCCATTAACATTACAAAATAATGTAACAGAAAATAATTACTATATAGTAACAGGGCTAACACCAAATGTAGTGTATATAGTAACAGTAGAAGCAACGGATATGGCAGAAAATAAAGCTACACAAACAGATAAACAGCAAAAGACATTAGGAGAACTTCTAATACCAGACATAAAATTTGAGCCAAGTGAACCAACCAATAATGGATGGTATAATCAAAATGTAAAAGCAATAATAACAGATACAGCAACACAAGAGAGGACAGGCTCAAAAAAGATAGTATATGATATAACAGGAAAGAATACTCAAATAGGAGATGCAAGAAAGGTAGAAACAACATTAGATGGAGAAGGCAAGATAGATGTAACAGCACATGTTGAAGACGACACAAGAGTAGGTTCAAAAACAACTACAAGAACAGTATATATAGATAAAACAGCACCAGATGCTCCAACAGTTGTAGCAACAGCAACTCCAGACGGAGAAAATGAGTGGTATAGAAAAGAAGTATCATTAAAGATAACAGGAATAGCAGATAAAGAAAAATCAGGAGTAAATCAAATCTCAGGAGCAGATAAAGTAATATATAAGATAGACAGTGGAGACGAGAAACCAATAACATTAGAAGGTACAAATATAACAGAAAAAGACATAGAAGATTTAATAACAGCAGATGGAAATCACACAATTACAGCATGGACACAAGATAAAGCAGGAAATAGGTCAAATGCATCAACAGTATTAAATATAAATAAAGATAGTACAGCACCAAGCACAGCTACATTAGCTAAAGGAACAGAAGACTATCATAAAATCCCAGTAACAGCAAAAGGAGAAGATGCAACATCAGGCGTTGCAAGTTATGAATTTCAAATAGCAACAGAAAATAAAGATACAAGTTTTAAAACAGTTGAAACAATAAGTGCAAAGGATTTAGAAGACATAGGAACAAGCACATATACTTATGCTGATTTAACAACAGCAACAACATATTATTTTAGAGTAATTGTAACAGATAATGCAGGAAATACAAAAACAAGTGAAGTAGTAACAGGAACAACAAAAGGAGATTTACAAGCACCAAATATAACATTAGCAAGTACAGAACAAACAGATAATATTGCAGATACAAGTGACGAAACATGGCGTAAAGGTAACATCTCAGTAACAATAACAGACTCTGCAAATAATACAAATACATCAGCAACACAAATAAAATATGAAATAAAAAAAGGTGAAACAATAGTAAAAAGCGAAACTCAAGATGGATTAACAGTAACCTTAGATAAAGCTATAACAACAGATGGAACATATACAATAACAGCATGGGCTGTAGGAAGAGGAGGAACATCAGCGGCTTCAACAAGAACTGTAAAAAGAGATACAGTTGCCCCAGCAAAGCCAACACTTGCAGTCTCAAAGGGAACACAAAAAGTACAAAATAGTGGATGGTATACAAGCAATGTAGATGTAAAAATAACAGCAGGAAATGATGTAAAAGGAAATAATGTAAATGAGGTATCAGGCTCAGCTAAGATAAAATATAAAATAGACGGAGCAGATAAGCCAGAAGTTACAGGAACGGAAACTAATGTGACAGATGCAATAACAACAGACGGAGTTCATACAGTAGTAGCATACACAGTAGATGCAGCAGGAAATACATCAGAAGTATCAGACACATTAGAAATAAAGAGAGATACACAAGCACCAAGTGCACCAACACTTGCAGATCCAACAGGAACCAAAAATGCTAATGATTGGTTTACATCAGATGCAACGATATCAGCATCAGCAGGAAAAGATATAGTTCCAGATGGATTACAAGGAACTCAAGTATCAGGAGCATCAAAGATAAGATATACAATTACAGGACTAGACGGAGGAACTATAAATGCTACAACAGGAAATATTGTAATAAGCCAAGATGGAACGAATTTTGACGTAGTAGCATATACAATAGATGCAGCAGGAAATGAATCAGTAGCATCAGCTAAGAAGAGTGTAAAAAGAGATACACAAGCACCAACTGATGTAAAATTAACAGTAGGAACTCCAGACTATACATCAATCCAAGTAACAGCTGCAGGAAAAGATGCAACATCAGGTATTGAAAGCTATAAGTTCTATTATAGTGCGACAAGTGCAGATGACGGATGGGATAAAGGAGTAACTGTAACGGCAGATACATCAAATCCAGAGACATACAGCTATACATACCCAGGTTTATTAACAGGAAAGAATTATTGGTTTAAAGTAGAAGTAACAGATAAAGCAGGACATACAACAACAAGTGAAATTGCAAAAGGAAAGACAAAAGGAGATTTAGTTGCACCAAATATAGAATTAAAGAGTAATGTAGAGACTGATAAGATGGAACAAACTAATGATGGAACATGGAGAAAAGGAAAAATATCAATTACAATAACAGATTTAGGAACAGCAGGAAAAACATCAGCAACACAAATAAAATATCAGATAACAAATAATGATGGAAAAGTTGTAAATAGTGGACAAGGAGCAATACCTTTAACAGTAAATGAAGCAATAACAGAGGACGACAAATTATATACAATAACAGCATGGACAATAGGAAGAGAAACAGGAGATATATCGAAAGAGTCAAGTTCAAGAAAAGTCCAAAGAGATGCAACAGAACCAAGTACAGCAAGTTTGAAGGTAGGAGAATCAACATATAATTCAATTCCAGTAACAGCTACAGGAGCAGATGCAACATCAGGAGTTGCAAAATATAAATTCTATTATAGCACATCAGAAAATTCAGGATATGATAATGGAACAGAAGTAACAGCAAGTACAACAAGTCCAAATTCGCAAACACATACATACAACAATCTTGCAACAGGAACAACATACTGGCTAAAAGTAATGGTAACAGATAATGCAGGAAATACAGCTACAAGTACACCAATAAGTGTGAAGACATTAGGAGAATTAAAAGCTCCAACAATAACGTTAACAAGTGATATTACAACAGAATCAAGCATTATGGATGCAGGACATGATGACAGTTGGAGAAAAGGAAAAATATCAATAAAAATAACAGATTCAGCAACAAATGCGACACAAAGTGCAGTAACAAAGATAAGATATACAATAACAAAAGATGGAAAAAGTTTTGATAGTCAAACACAAGTAGGAACAAGTGTAGACTTAACAAATAAAATAACAGCAGATGGAACTTATGAAATAAGTGCATGGGCAATAGGAAGAACAGATACAGAAGAAGCAGGACCAACAACAAGAACAGTTAAAAGAGATACAGTAGCACCAGGTGTACCATCTGGACAAATAACAACAGGAACAAAGAAAATAACAAATGGGGAGTGGTATACATCAAATGTTATATTACAACTAACAGCAGGAGCAGACCCAACACCAAGTTCAGGAATAAAACAAATAATATATGGAACTACTTCATCAAACTTAAATCAAAGTCTCACAGGAAGTTCAGGACAAGTTACAATAGCAAGTGATGGAACAACAACAATATATGCAAAAACAGAGGATAATGCAGGAAATATAACAGCAAGTCCATACTCAATAACAATAAAAAGAGATGCAGCAAACCCAACAAAGGCAACCTTAACACAAAAAGGAGATGCAGGAACAGATACTATTGAGGTAACGGCAGAAGGAGCAGATATAACATCAGGTGTTGCAAGTTACACCTTCCAAAAGAGTACAACAAGTAAAACAACAGGGTTTGATACAGGAGAAACTGTTACAATTGCAGCCACAAGTACAACGTATACTTATAGAAACCTAGAAGACGACACAACATATTACTTAAGAGTAGTTGTAAAGGACAATGCAGGAAACGAAAAAATAGGAGAGGCAATAGAAGTAACAACAGAAAAGGCAATGTTAAGTATAGACGAATTGGCAGACCGTGTAGGGGACTACGTAGATTACCAAAGATGGATAGATGGCTGGGATGCGGATGCGCACTCAGGAGGAAGCACATATAATGCTGATAGAACAGGACGAGATGTAGACGTGTCTGCAGACGGAGGAATTGACTATTACTCAGGAGTAAATGAAGGAATAAAAGATGGAAAAGTTACAGCCCAAAACACAGCACATACAACAGAAGACTTACATTGGAGAATATATAGTGTAAATAAAGAAACAAAAGAGATGCTAATAATATCAGATGTACCAACTAACTATCGATTAACATTATATGGACACGATGGCTATAACAATGCAGTAAAACTATTAGATGATATGTGTGCAGAGTGTTATAGTAGCTTAGAATTAGGAACAGAAGCAAGAAGTATAAATATGGAAGACATAGATGCAGTTTCGAGCTTTAAAAAAGAAACTGATTCAAGTTATGGAAAAACAGAGAGTCCAAGCAAAAAATATTATCCAAATATATATGCAGAAGAAAAAGATGCAATAGTAAATGACAAGGCAGGGACGAAAGAGAGTAGGAGTACACAAACACAGTGGTATACAGGATATAGTACAGCGAATACATGGACAACAAAATATACATATTACTCTTACAGCATGAGTGGAACATATATGACAAAAAAGTACCTAGATTTAATAAGATATAAACCAGGCACAACAACAAATCAAAGCTATTACTGGGTGGCTTCGCGCTGCGTCTTTTATAGCAGTGGCTATGCGGCTTTCAGCGTGTTCAGTGTGTATGGCGGCGACGTGAGCACAAGCAATTTGTTCTACTCGCACAATTACAGGTACTACGACGATTATTCGGTGCGCCCCGTAGTTTCTATCAGCCTACAGACGACATACGTTGGAGAGACGGGTGATGGACAAAAAGATACACCATACAGCCTCCGCCCAGTGGATTTAATAGGAAAATATATAGACTATGGAAAATTCATTGATAAAAATGCAGATGGAACGGCCAAATACTACAATGCCGATGCACCAGCTGGTAATACAGACCCTGATTATAAAGACGCCACAAATGGCAAATACGGAATCAACCACTATTCAAGTGGAGATGGTGTAGCGGACGGAAATAAAAACGCAACTACACCAACAACAGAAGACTTAAATTGGAGAATATTTAAGATAGCAGGTAACGAAATGACATTAATATCAGACGTGCCAACAACATATTCATTAAGATTATATGGATATGAAGGATATAACAATGGAGTGAAGTTGTTAAATGACTTATGTAAGACATGTTATAGTAGTGCTGAGCTAGGGACAGAAGCAAGAAGTATAAATATGGAAGATATAGACGCTGTTTCAACATATAACAAATATACTTATTCAAGTTATGGGGGAACATCGAGTCCAAGCAATAAAAATTATCCAAATATATATGCAGAAGAAAAAGATGCAATAGTAAATACCAAGGCAGGAACAAAAGAAAGTAGGAGTACACAAACAGAGTGGTATACAGGATATAGTCAAGCGAGTACATGGACAACAAAATATACATATTACTATTACACCATGAGTACAACATATATGACAGAAAAGTACCTAGATTTAATAAGATATAAACCAGGCACACACACAAATCAAACCGATTACTGGGTGGCTTCGCGCTGCGTTAACGGCAACAGTAGCGAGAGGTTTTTCGACGTGTTCTGTGTGCTTAGCGGCGATGTGAGCGCGCAAATTTTGTTCTACTCGGACAATGACATTAACTACGACGATAATTCGGTGCGCCCCGTTGTTACTATCAATCTGAGTGATATAGATTTAACAATCCAAAAAGCGGACGGAACACTTTATGGAAACTCAGCAACCGATGAAATTAAACTAACCAAAAAAGCATCAACATAACTAGGGAAGACAAAAAAACGTAGGCAGAGCACATAAACATCTTTTAGAAGCTAAGGCGCGGGAAGGAGGAAAGTCTTCCTGCGTAAGGCGTAGCAGACCACACAATCGGTCATATCGGGCACATAACCGTATGATATAAAAAGTTACATTTATACCCCAAGG
Organism: uncultured Clostridia bacterium; assembly: GCA_947628715.1. Taxonomy (GTDB): domain Bacteria; phylum Bacillota; class Clostridia; order TANB77; family CAG-508; genus JAAWPK01. The sequence continues at coordinate 26,788 of CANRAW010000012.1, read as the reverse complement.
TAGGAGCAAAAGCTCTTTCCTTGGGGATTTTTTGCAATTTTTCTTTAAAACATTGACTTTCCGTAAAAAAAATGGTAAAATATAAAACGTTGATTTGTAAAATCAACCAAAATAAAAAATGGAGGTGAAATTTAAGTGCCAACAATTAACCAATTAGTAAGAAAAGGAAGACAAACATCACAAGTTAAATCAACAGCTCCTGCCTTACAACATGGCTTTAACTCAAAAAAGAATAGAACAACAAACAGCAGATCACCACAAAAAAGAGGAGTTTGTACAGTTGTAAAAACTGTTACACCTAAAAAGCCAAACTCAGCTTTAAGAAAAGTTGCCAGAGTTAGACTTTCTAATGGATATGAAGTAACATCATATATCCCAGGTGAAGGACACAACTTACAAGAGCACAGTGTTGTATTAATCAGAGGCGGAAGAGTAAAAGACTTACCAGGTGTTAGATACCATATTATTAGAGGAACACTTGATACTGCCGGAGTTAAAGACAGGATGCAAGGAAGATCTAAATATGGAGCTAAACGCCCAAAGAAGTAAAATTAGAATCTACAAAAAAGATTTTAATTAAAAAGTGCTAATAATACTTACTATATTTTAAGAGGTACTTAAATTTAGGATAGATTATATGCACTTACGGGGAGAAAACCTCGAGTAACTTTAGATATTTTTTAATATCTAGTAATTATCTAGAAAAATTCTAGAGAGAAAAGGAGTGAAGAATAGTGCCAAGAAAAGGATTTATAGCAAAAAGAGATGTTTTACCAGATCCAATATATAATAGCAAAGTTGTTACAAAATTAATAAACAATATAATGCTAGATGGTAAAAAATCTGTTGCTCAAGGTATAGTTTATGATGCTTTTGAAATCATAAAAGAAAAAGAGCAAAAAGATCCACTAGAAGTTTTTGAGACAGCATTAGATAATATCATGCCAGTTCTTGAAGTAAAAGCTAGACGTGTTGGTGGTGCAACATATCAAGTACCACTAGAAATCAGACCAGAAAGAAGACAAACTTTAGGTCTAAGATGGCTTGTAACTTATGCAAGAAAAAGACATGAAAAAACTATGTCTGAAAAATTAGCTGGAGAAATATTAGATGCTATATCAGGAAATGGTGGAGCATTTAAGAAGAAGGAAGATACACACAGAATGGCAGAAGCAAACAAGGCTTTCGCACATTACAAATGGTAAAAATAAAATAAGGAGGAAAAGAGAAAAGTGTCAGAGAGACAATATTCATTAGAAAAAACAAGAAATATAGGAATAATGGCACACATTGATGCAGGAAAAACTACAACAACAGAAAGAATACTTTTCTATACAGGAAAAACACATAAAATAGGTGAGGTTCACGAAGGTGAAGCAACTATGGACTGGATGGTTCAAGAGCAAGAAAGAGGAATAACAATTACATCTGCTGCAACAACTTGCTTTTGGTTAAATCATAGAATTAATATAATTGATACCCCAGGACACGTTGACTTTACAGTTGAGGTAGAAAGATCTTTAAGAGTATTAGACGGATCTGTTACTGTATTTTGTGCTAAAGGTGGAGTTCAACCACAATCAGAAACAGTTTGGCGTCAAGCAGATAAATATCATGTTCCAAGGATGGCTTATGTTAATAAAATGGATATAACAGGAGCAAACTTCTATAACTGTGTAGCTCAAATGAAAGAAAGATTAAATGCTAACGCAGTTCCAATTCAATTACCAATCGGAGCTGAGGATTCTTTTGTAGGAATAGTAGATTTAATAAAAATGAGAGCATTTATACACAAAGACGATTTAGGAAAAGAAATAGAAGAAACTGATATTCCAGCTGATTTATTAGATAAAGCTAATGAATACAGAGCAAAAATGATAGAATCTGCAGCTGAACAAGATGATGAATTAATGATGAAATACCTAGATGGAGAAGAACTAACTGAAGAAGAAATCAAAAAAGGTCTTCGTATAGGAACAATAGCAAATAAAATAGTTCCAGTATGTTGCGGTTCTTCATATAAAAATAAAGGTGTACAAGAATTATTAAACTCAATCATTGATTATATGCCATCACCAATAGATATTCCAGCTATTAAAGGAAAAAATCTAGATGGTGAAGAAACAGAGAGAAAAGCAGCTGACAATGAGCCATTTTCAGCATTAGCTTTTAAGATTGCAACAGACCCATTTGTTGGAAAACTTTGTTTCATAAGAGTATATTCAGGAACTCTTGAATCAGGTTCAACAGTTTTAAATGCAAATAAAGATAAAAAGGAAAGAATTGGTAGATTATTACAAATGCACGCAAATCACAGAGAGGATATTGAAAAAGTATACTCAGGAGATATTGCAGCAGCAGTTGGATTAAAAGAAGTAACAACAGGAGATACATTATGCGATATGAATCACCCAGTTGTACTTGAGTCTATGGAATTCCCAGAGCCAGTTATCGATATAGCAATTGAGCCTAAAGATAAAGTAGCTCAAGAGAAGATGGGTATAGCTCTTGCAAAACTTGCAGAAGAAGACCCAACATTTAAGACATATACAGACCATGAAACAGGTCAAACAATTATTGCAGGTATGGGTGAGTTACACCTAGACATAATTGTTGATAGATTAAAAAGAGAGTTCAAGGTTGAGTGTAATGTAGGTAAACCACAAGTTGCTTACAAGGAGACAATAAGAGAAGCTGTAAAAGTAGAAGGAAAATTCATCCGTCAATCAGGTGGACGTGGACAATATGGACATGTTTGGATAGAGATGGAACCACTAGAGCCAGGAAAAGGTATCGAGTTCGAAAGCAAAATCGTTGGTGGTGTTGTTCCAAAGGAATATATCAAACCAGTTGAGGAAGGAATTAGAGAAGCTGCTGAATCAGGAATTCTTGCAGGATATCCAGTTATCGACTTTAAGGCAACATTAGTAGATGGTTCTTACCACGAAGTAGACTCTTCAGAAATGGCATTTAAAATTGCTGGTTCTATGGCATTTAAAGAGGGTGCTAGAAAAGGTAAATCAGTAATTCTTGAACCTATAATGAGAGTTGAAGTAACAGTTCCAGAAGAATACATGGGAGATGTTATTGGAGATATTAACTCAAGACGTGGAAGGATGGAAGGTATGGAAGCCAGAGGTGGCAACCAAATAATAAGAGGATTTATTCCACTTTCTGAAATGTTTGGATATGCAACAGATTTACGTTCTAAGACACAAGGTAGAGGAACATATTCAATGGAACCAAGCCATTATGAAGAAGTTCCAAAATCTGTACTTGAAACTATTGTTGCATCTCGTACAAAAAAAGAAGAATAAATATATATCTACCAAAGGTAGGCGGAACTGGAAGCTATAAATAATAAATTTAACCTATACGGGATAAATTATGAAATAATGCTTGCATTTTTTACGAAAATGTTATAAAATGCAAGTGTCAAACAATTTAGTTATTAAATTTAAAAATATAAACGCTAAAATCTAGAAAAACTAGATAAGCAAAAATTAAGGAGGATTTAAAAAATGGCTAAAGCTAAATTTGAAAGAACAAAGCCACACGTTAACATCGGTACAATCGGCCATGTTGACCACGGAAAAACAACAACAACAGCTGCTATAACAAAAGTGCTAGGATTATTAGGAAAAGCACAATATACAGCTTATGATCAAATCGATGGAGCACCAGAGGAAAAAGCAAGAGGAATCACAATTAATACAGCACACGTTGAATATGAGACAGACAACAGACACTATGCACACGTTGACTGCCCAGGACACGCTGACTATGTTAAAAACATGATTACAGGTGCTGCTCAAATGGATGGAGCAATCCTTGTAGTTTCAGCTGCAGATGGACCAATGCCTCAAACAAGAGAGCATATATTACTTGCTAGACAAGTTGGAGTTAAATATATCGTTGTATATTTAAACAAATGCGATCAAGTAGACGATCCAGAATTACTAGAATTAGTTGAAATGGAAGTTAGAGACTTACTTTCAAGCTATGATTTCCCAGGAGACGAGATTCCAATAATAAAAGGATCTTCTCTAAAAGTATTAGAGTCTACATCAACAGATCCTAATGCACCAGAATATGCTTGCATATTAGAATTAATGAAAGCTGTTGATAGCTATATACCAACACCAGATAGACCAACAGACCAACCTTTCTTAATGCCTATCGAAGACGTTATGACAATCACAGGACGTGGAACAGTTGTAACAGGTAGAGTAGAAAGAGGAGTTATCAAAGTTGGTGAAGAAGTTGAAATAATCGGTCTTACAACAGAAAGAAAGAAAACAGTTGTAACAGGACTTGAAATGTTCAGAAAATCACTTGATTCTGCACAAGCCGGAGATAATGCTGGAGCATTATTAAGAGGAACACAAAGAAACGAAGTTGAAAGAGGTCAAGTATTAGCAAAACCTGGAACAATTCACCCACATACAAAATTCAAAGCAGAAGTTTATATCTTAACTAAAGAAGAAGGTGGAAGACATACTCCTTTCTTTAACGGATATAGACCACAATTCTACTTCAGAACAACAGACGTTACAGGTGTTATTGATTTACCAGAAGGAACAGAAATGGTTATGCCAGGAGATAATATTTCAATGACAATAGAGTTAATTACTCCAATCGCTATTGAAAAAGGATTAAGATTCGCTATCCGTGAAGGTGGTAGAACAGTTGGTTCTGGTATCGTTTCAGATATTATTGAATAATAATAAAATTATAAAAGAAGCCTAAAGCCTTAGGCTTCTTTTGTTTGCAAAAATCTACATAATGTGATACAATTATATTAATCCCTAAATTATGGGAAATTTTGCAGAAATGCGGAAAGCGAGGTGGAATCGTGGTACTCGATTCCAATACTCTAGGGGCAATTCTTTCTTTACTTTTCATTGCGATTGCTATGCCAATAGCAATCTCATACGAGAAAAAAAGTAGGAAAGACCAGAACCAAAAAGAAAACGAGAGGAGGAGATATTCGGTTTCTTTTAACGAAGGTCGAGGGAACGTTTTATACGTTGCCCAAATTGAAGAAAAACTTGAGACTCGGCAAATTTCTGAAAAAGAAATAGCCGAACTCTGGGATGTGCAGGACAGTTTTTTGCAGACCCCAAACTCGTATAGCCTCGAAAAATTTATATCGAAACTAGCAATCATTTTAAGGGAAGAGGAGGATATTACGTTCCACGAGGAATTGGACCCTGTGAGCTTTGCCGATGGGTATTATGCCCAGATGGTAAAGTATGACATCGACTCAAAGTCTCTGTCAAGAGAAATAAGCGTACGGGAGTACAACATGCTCCAAGACGCATATAAAAATCTGACAGAAAAACCGACGCCAGAAGGCAGCCGACGTTTCAGGGAAATTGTTGAGGAAACGCTTCCATATTACTTCTCGGTATAATCTTTAAGTACCAAGGTGGGCGACCTAAAAAATCGCCTGCCTATTTTTTTGCTCAGTTATAAAAAATTGTAAAAACATATTGCTTTTTTAAAAAATTAATAATAAAATGATTAAGTAATAAATATAAATATAAAAATAGAGAAATAAGGGGTAACTAAAATTATGGTAATATTAGTAGACGCAATGGGAGGAGATAATGCTCCAGACGCAGTTATAAAAGGGGCAATAAAGGCATCAAAAGAGGTAAATGCAGATATATGTTTAGTTGGAAATGAAAACATAATAAATCAAAAGATAAAAGAATTTTATGGAAAAGATAAGATAGAAGAGGTTGCAAGCAATATAAAAATACATAATGCAACAGAGACAATAGAGATGGAGGATATTCCAACAGTTGCGATAAAGCACAAAAAAGATTCTTCTATGGTAGTTGGATTTAATCTTTTGAAAGAGGGAAAGGGAGATGTTTTCATATCTGCTGGAAACTCAGGTGCGCTTTTAACACGGTGCAACTTTGTTAGTTGGAAGAATTAAGGGAATAGATAGACCTGCTTTAGCGGGAATACTTCCAGCATATAAGAGCAGACTTCTTTTAATAGATGCAGGTTCTAATACAAATTGTAAGCCAATAAATCTTTTACAATTTGCACAGATGTCTAATATATATTTAAAAACAACATTTAATATAGAAAAACCGGCAATAGGTCTTCTTAATATTGGAACAGAAGAGACTAAGGGAAATGAACTTACGAAGGAGGCATATAGGCTACTTAAGGAAAATGCGGAAAGTTTAAACTTAAATTTTGTTGGAAATGTAGAAGGTAGAGATGCCTTTTCTGGCAAAATTGATGTACTTGTTACTGATGGGTTTACTGGAAATGTTTTTTTGAAATCTGTAGAGGGGCTTGGTAAGTTTGTTAAAAGGACATTAACAGAAAATTTAAAAAAGAATATTTTTTCAATGATAGGGGCAATTCCTTGTATGCCAGCAATTAAGAGGGTTGCAAAGTCAATTGATTATAAAGAGTATGGTGGGGCTTTATTCCTTGGAGTAAAGAAACCTGTTGTAAAGGCACATGGAAGCTCTGACGAGTATTTATTTTATTTTACTATTAAGCAAGCTGAGGCGTTTGTAAAAAATAAGGCTGTGGATAAAATGATTGAGGAATTTGAAAATAAATAAACTTAACAGCTAAGCGTCTAATTAAAAAGATATAATTTTCTTTGCGACAGTCCTTTGAGACGGGGGTTATGACCCGCGAAAGCCTTGGAGCAAAAAAATTATAGATTTTTAATTAGAGGTAGCTTAGCGTCTCTTGAAGATATAATTTATTTTGGAACAATCCTTTAAGACGGGGTTATGACCTGCGGAAGCCTTAGAACAAAAAAATATAGATTTTTAATTAGAGGTAGTTTAGCTTTTCTTGAAGCATTTTAATTAGACGCTTAGCTGTTAATAATTTAGCATTTTTTGAATTATATAATTTAAAAAATAATTAAAAAAACTATTGACAAATTTATCAATATATAATAGATTAAGTGTAAGCAATATTATTATATAAATTAAGGAGGATATTAAATGAGTACAGAAGAAGTTTTCGAAAAAGTAAAAGAAATAATTGTTGAACAACTTGGTGTTGCTGAAAGCTCAGTTACAACTGAAGCATCTTTTATAGATGATTTAGGAGCAGATTCTTTAGATATAGTAGAATTAATTATGGCTCTAGAAGAAGAATTTGATATGGAAATTCCAGATAGTGATGCAGAAAAAATTGTTACAGTAAACGATGTCGTTGAATATATAAAAAATAATCAATAGATAAGTTTCCTCTCTCCCCAAAAGGGGGAGTTTTTTTGTGCAAATATATTAAAAAAATTATATTTTAAATATTTACATAACAACTAGAAACGTTGACATTTACGGAAATTTGTAATATAATGGTCAAGCAAATGTATGAAACTTAGCAATTTTTAACATAATATATAATATAAGTGTTATATAACACAAGAAAGGAATGTGAAATATAGTATGGCAAAAGAAATGACTGAAGCAGAGCAGAAACATGTACAAGAGATGATTGATAATTTGATAAAAAGAGCAAAAGTTGCATCTAAAAAGTACATGGAGCTAGATCAAGAAACAGTTGATAACATAACGAAAAAGATGGCTATGGCAGGTCTTGAAAATCACATGAAACTTGCAAAAATGGCTGTTGAAGAAACAAAAAGAGGTATTTATGAAGATAAGATAACTAAGAATATGTTTGCTTCTGAATATGTTTATCATAGTATAAAATATGATAAAACTGTAGGAGTAATAAATGATAACGAAGAAGAGGGATATGAAGAAATTGCAGAGCCAATCGGAATTATTGCAGGTGTTACACCAGTAACAAATCCTACATCTACAACAATGTTTAAATCTATAATTGCTGCAAAAACAAGAAATGTAATAATTTTCGGTTTTCACCCATCAGCGCAAAAATGTAGTGTTGCAGCAGCTACAATAGTAAGAGATGCAGCAATAGAAGCTGGCGCACCAGAAGATTGTATATTATGGATTGAGGAGCCATCAGTTGCAGCTACAACTGCATTAATGAATCACCCTGATGTAAATCTTATTCTTGCAACAGGTGGAACAGGTATGGTAAAATCTGCATATTCTTGTGGAAAGCCAGCACTTGGCGTTGGACCACGGAAATGTTCCTTGTTATATAGATAAAACTGCAAAATTAAAGACATCTGTAACTGATTTAGTTCTTTCAAAATCATTTGATAATGGTATGATATGTGCATCTGAACAGGCTGTAATAGTTGATAAGGAGATTGCAAAAGAGTTTGAAAAACTTATGAAGGAGGCAGATTGCTATTTCCTAACAAAAGCTGAGACTGAAAAGCTAGAAAAAGCTATGTTTAAAGAGGAAAAATTGAATTCAGAAATTGCAGGACAAAGCCCATATAATATAGCAAAGAGTGCTGGAATTGAAATACCTAAAAATACAAAGGTGTTAGTTGTTCCACAAACTGGTGTAGGACCAGGTCATCCTTTCTCTAAAGAAAAATTAAGCCCAGTTTTAGCTTATTATACAGTTTCAGATAGAGATAAGGGAATAGATTTAGCTGAAAGATTAATTGAGTACGGCGGACTTGGACATTCAGCAGTTATTCACTCAGAAGATGAAGAAACCATACAAGAATTTTCAAAGAGAGTAAAAGTAGGAAGAATTATAGTAAATTCTCCATCAACACATGGCGCAATTGGTGATATATATAATACAAATATGCCATCATTAACACTTGGTTGTGGAACTTTCGGTGGAAATTCTACAACAGCAAATGTATCATCAGTAAACTTAATAAATATAAAAAGAGTAGCAAAGAGAAGGGTAAATATGCAGTGGTTTAAAGTTCCAGAAAAAATATATTTTGAAGCAGGTTCAATTGGATATTTAGAGAAAATGCCAAATATAACAAGAGCCTTTATAGTAACAGACGAATCAATGGTAAAACTTGGATATGTTGATAAAATATTATATCATTTAAGAAAGAGAAATGAATATGTTCACTCAGAGATATTTGCAGAAGTTGAACCAGATCCATCTTTTGATACAATAAAAAGAGGAATAGATTCTATGAATAAATTCCATCCTGATGTAATTATAGCATTAGGTGGAGGAAGTGCAATAGATGCAGCTAAGGGAATGTGGCTATTCTATGAGCATCCAGAGGCAGATGTTGAGGGATTAAAACTTAAATTTATGGATATAAGAAAACGTACTTATAAATTCCCTAAACTTGGAGAAAAAGCAAAATTAGTTGCAATTCCTACAACTTCTGGAACAGGTTCAGAGGTTACATCTTTTGCAGTTATAACAGATAAAAAGAAAAATATTAAGTACCCATTAGCAGATTATGAGTTAACTCCAGATATAGCAATTGTTGACCCAGATTTAGTAATGAGCTTGCCAAAGAAAATTACAGCAGATACTGGTATGGATGTTTTAACACATGCAATTGAGAGCTATGTATCAAATATGGCATCTGATTATACTGATGGTTTGGCAGAAAAGGCTGTTGAATTAGTATTTAATTATTTACCAGTTGCTTATGAAGATGGAACTAATAGAGTTGCTCGTGAAAAAATGCACAATGCAAGTTGTATTGCTGGTATGGCTTTCACAAATGCTTTCTTAGGAATTAACCACTCACTTGCTCACAAACTTGGAGGAGAATTCCATATTGCACATGGTAGAGCTAATGCAATAATTCTTCCTTATGTTATAAAATACAATAGTACAAAACCTACAAAGTTTGTATCTTTCCCTAAATATGAATATTTCATAGCAGACCAAAAATATGCAGACCTTGCTAAGAGATTAGGTTTAAAATGTTCTACGACAGAAGAGGGAGTTAATTCATTAATAAAAGCAATACAAGAAATGAATCAAAAACTTGGAATTCCAAGTACATTAAAAGAGGAAGGCATTAATGAAAAAGAATTCTTATCAAAGATAGACGAATTAGTTGAAAAGGCATTTGAAGACCAATGTACAACTGCAAATCCTAGACTTCCATTAGTTACAGAGTTAAAACAAATCTTACTTGACGCATATTATGGAAAAAATATTTAAGTAAAAGAAAAACCCCAGATTATTCTGGGGTTTAGTTTTGCTTTAACATACTATTAAGTTTTCTCTACCTGCGCCAGTTCCTATAAATTTAATAGGTGCACCAGCTATTTCTTCAATTCTCGCAAGATATTTTTTTGCATTTTCAGGTAAATCTTCACGTTTCTTAATATTACTTATATCTCCAAAGTTTCCATCAAATTCTTCGTATACAGCTTCACAATTTTCGAGATACTCAGGTGTTGTAGAAAAATCAGTTGTAATTTTTCCTTTATGATTATATGCAACGCAAAGCTGAATTTTATCAAGTTTTCCAATTGTATCTAAGTGATTTATTGCAATGCCTGTAATACCGTTTAGCATAACAGCATATTTTAGTGCAACTAAGTCAAGCCATCCACATCTTCTAGGTCTCTTTGTTGTTGTTCCGTATTCGTGACCTAATTCTCTTATCATATCTCCGATTTCATTATTTTGTTCTGTTATATAAGGTCCTGCTCCAACTCTTGAAGAATATGCTTTTATAACTCCATAAACTTCGCCAACATCTTTTGGACTTATACCACTGCCTGTACAAATTCCACCTAAAGATGGGTTAGAAGATGTTACAAAAGGATATGAACCAAAGTCTATATCTAGCAAGGTTGCTTGTGCTCCTTCGCAAAGTAATTTTTTATTTTCGTTCATAGCATTATGTAATAAAACAACTGTATCTACAACATAAGGTTTTATTATTTCTGCATATTCTGTATATTCTTTTATGATAGCTTCAGCGTCCATTTCAGGATATCCGAAGGCTTTAAAAATCTTATTTTTATTTGCTACATTAGTACGAACTAGATCAGCAAATCTAGGTCTTATGAAGTCTTGTACTCTTATTCCAGAACGCTCATATTTGTCGCAATATGTAGGTCCAATTCCACGACAAGTAGTTCCTATTTTATTATTTCCTCTGTTTTCTTCTAGCATTTTGTCCATTGCAATATGGTAAGGCATAATTACATGAGCCTTATCGCTTATACGCAAATTGTCTACACTATATCCGTGTTCTTTTAGATTATTAATTTCTTCGATTAGCACTTTTGGATCGATTACAACACCGTTACCAATAACTGCTAAAGTTCCTTTGTTTAATACTCCAGAAGGGATAAGATGGAAAGCAAATTTTTCTCCATTGACTTCTATTGTATGACCTGCGTTATTTCCGCCAGTACATCTAATTGAAATATCAGCGTTTGTTGAAAGATAGTCAATGATTTTTCCTTTACCTTCGTCACCATAAAATGCTCCTAGAACGACATCAACTTTTGACCTTGACATAAATACCTCCAATCGAGTTAAAAACTCTTAAAAATACTTTTAAAAAGATTATTTAACAATTATATTATTATACAAATGTTAAAAAAAGTCAATACTCATTGCAAAATACGAGAAAATGTGATAAAATATGTGTTGTTCAAATTTATAGATATAGAGAGGTAATTTTAATGGAAAAAATATATGTTACACCATTAAGTGGTAGGTATCCAAGTAAAGAAATGAACGAAGTTTGGTCTGCTGACTCAAAATATGGAACTTGGAGAAGACTTTGGGTGGCACTTGCTGAGACGGAAAAAGAGCTTGGCATAAATATTACAGATGAGCAAATCGCTGAAATGAAAGCACATGTGGATGATATAGATTATGATGTTGTCGCAAAAAGGGAGAGTGAGTGTAGACATGATGTTATGGCACATGTTTACGAGTTTGGTACAAAATGCCCTTCTGCTAAAGGAATAATTCACTTAGGCGCTACATCATGCTTTGTAACTGATAATGCTGATATTATATTAATGAGTAGGGCATTAGAAATTATTAAACAAAAGTTAGTGTTGGTAATAAAGAATTTAAAAGATTTTGCATTAAAAAATAAAGATGTAACATGCCTTGGATATACACATTTTCAACCTGCACAGCTTACAACTGTTGGAAAAAGGGCAACACTTTGGATGCAAGATTTGTTAGAGGACTTAGAGGAATTAGAGTTTGTACAAAGCTCTATGAAATTAAGAGGATGCAAGGGAACAACTGGAACACAAGAGAGCTTTATGAAATTATTTAAAGATGAGGAAAAGGTAAAAAAACTTGATAAACTTGTTGCTCAAAAAATGGGATTTGATAAGGTTTTTGCAGTATCTGGTCAAACATATACAAGAAAACTTGATTCAAGAGTTTTAAATGTTTTAAGTAGTATAGCTCAAAGTTGCTCTAAATTTGCAAATGATATGAGATTATTACAACATGAAAAAGAACTTGAGGAGCCTTTTGAAAAAGGACAGATAGGTTCTTCTGCAATGGCATATAAAAGAAACCCTATGAGAAGTGAAAGAATTAATTCACTTTCAAGACATGTAATGGTAATTGCACAAGACCCAGCAATTACTGCTGCAACTCAATGGCTAGAGAGAACACTAGACGACTCCGCTAACAAACGTATTTGCGTTCCTGAGGCATTTTTAGCAGTAGATAGTATACTTATCCTTTATGCAAATATTTCGTCTGAAATCGTCGTATATAAAAACGTAATTAAAACAAATTTAATGCAAGAGCTTCCTTTCATGGGAACTGAGGAAATTCTTATGAATTCAGTTTTAAAAGGTGGGGATAGACAAGAATTACATGAGAAGATAAGAGTATATTCGATGGAAGCGGCAAGAGAGGTTAAGGAATTTGGTAGACCAAATGATTTAGTTGATAGAATTGCAAATGATAAGAGCTTTGGTTTAACAAAAGAGGAGATACTTAAAATATTAAATCCGGACGGATTATGTGGTAGAGCAAGTAATCAAGTAGAAGAATTTATAAAAGAAGAGGTTGACCCAGTGCTTGAAAAATATGGAGATTTAATAAAGAACATAAGTGTAGAAGTTAATGTTTAATGATATAAATACATAAAAAAGCTAATACATTAATAAAATGTATTAGCTTTTTTTCTTTAAAATTTCTTTCCTGTTATTCTTTCAAATGCTTCTATGTATTTATTTCTAGTTGTATTAATTACATCTTCAGGAATTGGTGTAGGATTTTGGGCATCCCATTTATTTTGCTTTAGCCAGTCTCTCATATATTGTTTATCAAAACTTTTTTGAGATCTTCCAACTTCGTATTCGTCTGCTGGCCAAAATCTGCTAGAATCAGGTGTTAGGACTTCGTCTCCTAAAACTAATTCTCCATTTTCGTCTAATCCGAATTCAAATTTTGTGTCTGCTATAATTATGCCTTTTGTTTTAGCATAGTCTGCACATTTTTGATATATTTCTATTGTTTTAGCTCTAACTTTTTCTGCTAATTCTTTTCCAATTAGTTTTGATACTTCTTCGAAACTAATATTTTCGTCATGGCCTTCTTTTGCCTTTGTTGTAGGAGTAAAAATTGGTTCAGGAAGTTTTTCGGATTCTCTAAGTCCTTCTGGAAGTTTTATACCGCAAACACTGCCTGTTTCTTGGTAACTTTTCCATCCAGAACCTGTAAGATATCCTCTTACTATGCACTCAATAGGTAGCATTTTTAGTTTTTTTACTAACATACTTCTATCTCTAAATTCCTCTTTTTTGAATTCTTCTGGAAATTCTTCAAATTTTGTTGTTATGATATGATTTGGAATTATGTCTTTAACATATTCAAACCAAAATTCAGATATTCTGTTTAATACTTTTCCTTTGTCTTGCACAGGTGTAGGGAGAATAACATCAAATGCAGATATTCTGTCTGATACAACAAGCATAAGTTTATCGTCGTCTACTTCATAGATTTCACGTACTTTTCCGCTACTTATTTTTTTCATAAAATCAATCCTTTCTAAAAATATAAATTATTTCATTTGTTTAAGATATTCTTCATAACCAATTTCTTGTAGTTTTTCATTTTTCTTTAGAACGCCAGTGTTAAGAGATTCTTTGAATTCACAAATCTTTTTATAAATATTTTCGTCAGATGTAGAAATAATTGTTGCAGCAAGAATTCCAGCGTTTTTTGCACCATTTATTGCAACAGTTGCAACAGGTATACCTGATGGCATCTGAACTATAGAGTAAAGTGAGTCTACTCCATTTAGTGTTTTAGACATTATAGGAACACCTATAACTGGGCATGGTACTTGTGCTGCGAATACTCCAGGAAGATGTGCTGCTCCTCCTGCACCTGCAATTATAACTTTGACTTTTCTTTCTTTTAGACTTTTTGCATATTCAAATGCAGATTCTGGGCATCTATGTACAGAGAGTATTGTCATTTCATAAGATATTCCCATTTCGTCTAAAAATTTTGCTGCGTCTTTCATGATAGGTAAATCTGAGTCGCTTCCCATTATGATTGCAACATCAACGTTTTGTTTCATAAATAAAACCTCCATTAATTTATTTAAAAATGCTTTCCAGAAACAAATGCTTTTAAAACCTCTATTAGTTGTATTTTTTCAGCTGATTGTACACGAGAGGCTAAGTCTTCTGGTGTGTCATTTGGTAAAACTTTAACTACTGTTTGCATTATTGTTGAACCTCTGTCGTATTCTGAATTGACGTAGTGTAATGTAACTCCACTATGTGTTTCTTTAGCTTCGATTACTGCTTTATGTACGTTCATGCCATACATACCTTTACCACCATATTTTGGAAGCAATGATGGGTGAGTATTAATGATTGTATATTTTGATATAAGTTTTTTACCTACAAGTTTCAAATATCCAGCAAGTACGATTAAATTTACATCAATTTTTGAAAGTACATCACATAACTCATCATCGATTTTGTCTGTTTCTTTTTCTTTTATTACATAAGTTGGAATATTAGCTTTTTTAGCTCTTTCTAGGGCGTAGGCATTAGGATTATTAGAAACGACTAAAGCAATATTTGCGTCTAAATTTTTTGTCTCTATTGCATCAATTATTGCTTGTAAGGTTGTACCATTTCCAGAGGCAAAAACTACTAAATTATACATAAAATACACGTTCCTTTCTAGGCACAAACCAGTAAAAAATTTAGATATTGTGTCGTAAAACAATATAAATATTATAATACCGAATTACATAAAAGTCAATTATTGTTTTAATCTAAGGTATCCTAGCTCTTCCCAACTATTGTAAGCTAGGTTTAATCTAAATAATACATTAGGTTTTGCACCTGCTCTATTTTTATCTACAACGCAAGCGTAGTACCTTACATCTGGGTCTTCAAATTTCTCTAGGTCGAAGAATTTTGTGTCTACTTCATTTAATGAATATTCATAATCTTGTAATGAATCGTTGTGTATTTGTTTTATTAGGCAAAGTGTATCTAGTACCTCTTTAACAGTTCTACTAGCTGATAACGCATTTACGTCAAGGTTCAAAGGTGGGGTAGGGCTTTCTACAAGTTGCAAAGTTGAACCAATGAAAATGTTAAAGTTTTGTGCAAGGTTTGAAAGAATAGTTGCTGTTTTTTTAACTTCGTCACTATTTCCAATGTGCTCTGTGTCTGCTTTTAATGTATCATAGAATACGTATTGCATTTGTTCTTTATAATAATAGTTTTTAATAACTTTGTTTAATTCGTCGTTTGTGTGGTCTGTTATATTAATAAAGTGTATAGAGTTATTTAATTGCTTGTCCATAAAATCAGTAACGGCAAGGACTTTATTAAAGTCCGAAGAGTATTTTTTTAGTCTTTCAATAAAATCTTCATGACTTTCTTTATCATGTTTTAATATATAACCATTTTCGTCAACTTCGACTTCTTCTTTTTTATCTGGTCTAAATTTAAGTTCTAGCAATTCTCCTTCAGTTATTTTTAATTTATAACCGTGAATTTTTTGTATTACAGGGTTATTTATGACGGTTGTAGATAAACATAGTTTCATTTTTTCTTCTGACATTTCGTTTGATATTACTAAAACTTTTTGTTTATGAACAAGTGCTAAATATGCGGCAAGATTTATTGTGAACCTACTTTTACCTGAGTTTGATGGCAT
The DNA here is from genome assembly GCA_947628715.1 of uncultured Clostridia bacterium. Lineage (GTDB taxonomy): Bacteria > Bacillota > Clostridia > TANB77 > CAG-508 > JAAWPK01. The sequence goes on along the minus strand of CANRAW010000012.1, from coordinate 10,762 downwards.
GGCAAACGCTGTTGTTTCGCCTTTTCTTATGCCTTTGAAAACGCTTGATAAAATAGGGAAGGGAAGTGAGAGACCGTTTGCTAGGTTATTACTGCCAGATGTTAAGAAGTCTGTCATGCCTTTATTTAAAACGGCTTGCTTAAATTTTGACGTTACTTCTGCTTGATTAACTGCGCTTTCTACTTCTTCTATTGACATTTGGTCATATAGTTTGTAGTTTATTATGTCTATAATTTTTTGTTGAATATATTTTATTGGAATTCTTCTATAATTTTTCCTTAATATGAATAGCTTTCTAAGCTCAACATAGATTTTTTCAAAATCATATTTTTTGCCTCTTACTTTTAGCTTATAGCTTTCTTTTAGAGGGTAGATTGTATCTATGTTTCTTGCAAAGTTAAAATGACTTTTTGCAAGCTCAGATGCGTAAGCCTCACCATCAGAGAATAAGACCATTTTATATAAATTTAAAATAGTTTCATCTGCAAAGAAACAATCTTCATATACAAAATAGTATCTACTTATTGATTTTGGGTCTGTAAGTAATAAACCAATGTATGTTTCTTCTAGTTCTTCGTCCATTAATTCTTTAGGATATGCTGTTTCCTCTTTTTGCTCTTCTTCTTCATTTTCGGTTTCTTCTGGATTTTGAGGGACAGCTTTTGGTGTTTTTTCAAACACTTTATTTGTTGGCTCTACAGGTTTATTATCTAATGGGGTAGGAGGAAGGTCATCATCGTCATAAGCTAGCTCATATTTTAATGTTCTTAGCTCGCTTATTGCAGCATCAAAGTCTTTTTCGTCAAGTAAATCTTTTATATGTCTTACTTGTGCTCTATTTGATGTTGTAATTGGTATTTCCTCTAATAATTCATATAATTTATCTATTGCTTCTTGATTCATGGTTAATCACAGTCCTTTCTATGCAATTTACACGATAATTATATAATAAATATTAAGAAAAATCTATAATAATTGAAAATTAATAAAATGTAATAAAAATGTAACAGTAATGTAATTATAATGTAAATATTATATAGTATAATCTTTAATACTAATACAAAGGATAAAGTTTGAAAAGGGAAGAAATTCCTTTTTCAAATTAGTATACCTTAGGAAGGAAAAGATGTATGAGCATTAAAAGAGATTTGAAAAAAGAGGGAATAGAGGTTATTGAGCAATTAGATAGACTTACTATTAATTCTTTGTCTAAAAATGTTGCAGATAAAATTGCTAAAGCATTTCCACATTTGAACTTAAATAGTAATAATCTTTTTATGAGCATATCTAGGCTTAATATGTATTATGCTAAACTTCCTAATGGCATTTCAGCTAAATATTTTTATAAAAATAAATCTATATATTTTGCAGATAATTTAGAAGTGCAAAGTCTTGCTGATGTTGCTGTACATGAGTGTATTCATTATTTGCAAGAAATGTGTGATAAAGATGGAACGATTCTTAGACTTGGACTTTGCGATTATACTTCTGGTGATTTGCCAGGAATTGGCATGAACGAGGCAGCTGTGCAACTTATGGCGGCAAAATGTATAGGTGCAGATTATGAGAGTGTTAAATATTTTGATATAGAGCTTATAACTAATACGCCAACATATTATCCTTTAGAGTGTGCTCTTATGAGCCAGATGGCTTATGTTATAGGTGAGGATGTTTTGTTTGATAGCACAATAAATGCCAATAATAATTTTAAGGAGCAGTTTATTTCTTTAACTTCTCCAAAGGTATTTTATACTATAGAGAAAAATATAGATTTGTTAGTTGATATTCAAGCAAAATTGGAGGAATTATATTTTAATTTACAGGAATTTGATACAGACGATTATTATATAAAGAAAACTCTTAAAGAAATAGAAAAACAAAAGGAAAAGATTAAAAATTTATTTGTAAATACGCAAAGGTTAATACTTACAAGTTATTTTGATAATGCAATAAATTTAGCTTATTCTCCAAAAATGATTGAAAACTATAGAAATAAATTATATTTATTTGAAAATGTAACTGGTCATGTTGACGGGGATAACTTCTATAATGATTATTATATAGATAAAATGATGCAGTTAGAGAAAAAATATGACGAGAAAAACACTGAGATAAGAGATTTGGTTGTTGTTAAGCATAATTTCATATCTACATTGATTAGAAGAATTAAGATTTTATTTGGTCTTAATCCAGATACGGTTATAGGAAAAGTAAATTAAAAAAGTGAAAACTTCAAGCGAAGTTTTCACTTTTTTTTCTTACCCTTTTACAACTATATTGTATATTTTATTTTTTACATATATTTCTTTTACGATTTGCTTTCCGTCTAAGAAATTTGCAATTTTTTCATGAACTTTTTCTTTTACTGAGGCTTCGTCAAGGTCAAGTTCAATATTAACAGTTGCTTTAAGTTTTCCATTTATTTGTATAGGAATTTCTATCTCGTCGTCGATAGTTTTTGCTTCGTCATATTTTGGCCAAGAACTTTCAGCAATTGTTTTTGTATTTCCAATAATTTCATATAATTCTTCTGTTATGTGTGGTGCGATAGGGTTAAGAAGTATTAGAAATGTATTTAATTCTGCTTTATTAATTCTTTTTAGTTTGTAAAATTCATTAACCATTGTCATAAATGTACTAACTGCCGTGTTGTATTTCATTGCTTCATAGTCTTCTGAAACTTTTTTTATTGCCTTGTGCATCATTTTTTCAAATTCTTTAGAATATGTATCGCCTTCTACAAGGATTTGTGTTAGATTCCATACTCTGTCTAAAAATTTGCTACATCCACGGAGACTTTCCATAGACCAAGGTGTTGATTGGTCAAATGGTCCAATGAACATTTCATAAGTTCTAAACGCATCTGCACCATATTCTGTAATTATTTCGTCTGGATTTACAACATTTCCCTTTGATTTAGACATTTTTTCGCCGTTGTCACCTAAAATCATCCCATGAGATGTACGTTTTGCATAAGGTTCTTTAGTTGGAACAACTCCAATGTCATATAAAAATTTATGCCAAAATCTTGAATAAAGTAGGTGTAGGGTAGTGTGTTCCATACCGCCATTATACCAGTCAATAGGTGACCAATATTCAAGAGCTTCTTTAGATGCAAGAGCATCGTTATTATGTGCATCCATGTAACGTAAGAAGTACCAAGAAGATCCAGCCCATTGTGGCATTGTATCTGTTTCTCTTTCTGCATGGCCTCCGCATTTTGGACAGGTTGTATTTATCCAGTCAGTTTGTTTTGCAAGAGGTGATTCGCCATTTTCTCCAGGCAAAAATTCTTTTATTTCTGGTAATTTTAAAGGTAAATCTTTTTCGTCAAGAGGAACCCAACCACATTTATCACAGTGTACCATAGGAATTGGTTCGCCCCAGTATCTTTGACGAGAAAATACCCAGTCTCTTAATTTATAATTTACTTTTGATTTTCCTATATTTTTTTCTTCTAAATATTTTATTGTTTCTTTTATAGCTTTTTTAACTTCTAATCCATTTAAGAAGCCTGAATTTATAAGGATGCCACTGTTTGTATCTGTGTATGCTTCATTATCTACATTTACTGTATTTTCTTTATCTGTTATAACTTGTTTTATAGGTAGATTGAATTTTTTTGCAAATTCGTAATCTCTTGTATCATGTGCAGGAACGGCCATTATTGCACCTGTTCCATAAGTTATTAATACATAGTCTGATACCCAAATTGGAATTGTTTCGTTTGTTAATGGATTTATAGCTTTTATGCCTTTGATTTCAACACCTGTTTTTTCTTTTGCAATTTCTGTTCTTTCAAAGTCTGATTTTTTTGATGATAGTTCTTTATATTCTTCAACTTCTTTTAAGTTAGTAATTTTATTTTTTAATTTGTTTATTATTTCATGTTCAGGTGCAACTACCATATATGTAGCACCAAACATTGTGTCAGGTCTAGTTGTGTAGATTAAAAGTTCTTCATCTGAATTTTCAATTTTAAATTTAACTTCAGCTCCTTCGCTTCTACCAATCCAGTTTCTTTGTTGTATTTTGATTTTCTCAAGATAATCTACATCGTCTAGGTCATTAAGTAGTCTTTCTGCATAATCAGTTATTTTAAGCATCCATTGGCTCTTTTCTTTTTGAATAACCTCTCCACCGCATCTTTCACAAACGCCGTTTACAACTTCCTCGTTTGCAAGTCCTACTTTACAACTTGTACAATAGTTTATTGGCATAGTTGCTTTATAGGCTAGACCATGTTTAAATAATTGAATAAATATCCATTGTGTCCATTTATAATAGCTTGGGTCTGTTGTATTTACTTCTCTTGACCAGTCAAAAGAGTATCCAATTGATTTTAATTGCTCTCTGAAGTGATTTACGTTTTTTTCTGTTACTATACTTGGATGTATGTTATTTTTTATTGCATAATTTTCAGCTGGAAGACCAAATGCGTCAAAACCAATAGGGTATAAGACGTTATATCCTTCTAATCTTCTTTTTCTTGCAATTACATCTAATGCAGTATAGCTTCTTGGGTGTCCAACGTGTAGTCCTTGTCCAGATGGATATGGAAATTCGATTAGTCCATACCATTTTTTTAATGTGTAGTCATTTTTTGCGTTAAATGTACCTTCTTTTTCCCATTTTGTTTGCCATTTTTTTTCAACTTCTTTAAAATTATATGCCATATTATACATCTCCTTATTTTTCCGTGAAATAATAATTAACAAATATTATACAACAAATTTTGTAAAAGATAAAGTAAAACATTGAAAAAAGTAGCAAAATATTATAAAATATAAGTTAAATTAGTTTAATTTAATTGAATTGAATTGAATAGATTAACTAGCCGTTTGTAATATATATTTATTTTTAAGAAAACCGCGTAGCGACCAACCGGAGCAAAGCGGAGGGCGATTGAAGCAATTTACAGATGAATTTGAAAATGCGTAAGCATTTTCAACCCGTGGCAAGGCCACTTAGAAGGAAATTGCGACAACAAGGTTTCGAAAAAATAAATATATATTACAAAGGTAGGCGGAAATAATAGTAAAGTAAGGAGAGAATTTAAAAAAGTGAATATCCTAGAAGAAACTAAATTTATAATGAAAAAATATAATATTACTGCAAATAAGTCTCTTGGACAAAACTTTTTAATAGACGAAGATGTTATTTTAAATACAATAAAAAATGCAAATATAAGTAAAAAAGACTTGGTAATTGAAATTGGCCCAGGTTTAGGGACTCTTACAAGTAAATTAGTAGAAAATGCAGGAAAAGTTATTTGTGTAGAACTTGATAAAAAAATGATTCAAATTCTTAACGACAGATTTATGCTTTTTAAAAACATTGAAATAATAAACGAAGACATATTAAAGATTGATATTAATAAGATAATAGAAGAAAATAAGGAATATAATGTAAAAATCGTTGCAAATTTGCCATATTATATTACAACTCCAATAATAATGAAACTATTAGAAAGTAGGGCAAACTTTGATAGTATAACAGTTATGGTGCAAAAGGAAGTTGCAGATAGATTATGTGCAAAAACGGGAACAAGGGAAGCAGGAGCAATAACATATTCAGTTGAGTATTTTGCAAAAGCAAATAAGCTATTTTTTGTACCAAGTACAGCATTTATTCCGCCTCCAAATGTTGAATCTGCAGTAATTAGTTTAGTTATTAGAAAAGAAAAAATTTATGATGTTGGAAATGAAGAAAGACTGTTTAAAATTATAAAATATGCCTTTATGCAAAGAAGAAAAACTCTAATCAATGCAATGCAAAATGCCGAAATTGGATGTGATAAAGAAAAATTAAAAAAGATATTATCCGAAATGAATCTTGATGAAAGAGTTAGGGGAGAGGCATTAACTTTAAATGATTTTATAGAATTAGAAAAAAGATTAATGTAGACAAAGGGACGGAGCTTCCAGACAAAGGGACTCAGACAAAGACAAACAAAGACAGAGGGACGGAGCTTTTGTCTTAAGGAAAATCGACCCTAAACTTTACATAATATATAATTAGGGGGAGCAAAAGCCTAAGACAAAAGCTCCGTCCCTTTGTCTAAACCTTTGTCTAAGAAATAAGATTAACAAAAAAGTGCGATTATTTAAAATCGCACTTTTAATTTTCTTATTCAACTGTTACTGATTTTGCAAGATTTCTAGGTTTATCTACATCAAGTCCCTTTTCTTTAGAAACATAGTAAGCTAAAAGTTGTAATGGTATTATCGAAAGTACAGGGGATAGAAGCGGATGTACTTGTGGTATTCTTATGATGTTTGGAAATTCTGCTTCATTTATATTTTGATTTGTTATAAGTAATGTTTTAGCTCCTCTTGTTATAACCTCCGCTAAATTACTTACTGATTTTTCTAGAAGTCTTCTATCAGTTATAATTCCTATAACGGTTACATCTTCTTCTATTAAGGCAATAGGTCCATGCTTTAATTCACCAGATTGATATGCGTCTGAGTGAATATATGAAATTTCCTTTAGCTTTAATGAAGCTTCCATAGAAGCGGCGTAATCAGAGCCTCTACCTATGAAAAATACATCTTTTTCTTTATATATTCTTTTTGCGAATTCTTTAATAGGTTCTGTATTTTCTAACACTATACTTACTTTAGAAGGTAACTCACGAATTTCGTCTTTTAGGTTGTTTATCATATTTTTTTCGTCAACGTCTAAAACTTCTGCAAAGTATATGGCAAGTAGAGAAAGTATAGTTATTTGTGAAGTATATGCTTTAGTTGATGCAACTGCAATTTCAGGACCTGCATGTGTATATATTGTATAATCTGCTTCTCTTGTTATTGAACTTCCTATAACATTTGATATTGCAATAGTTTTTGCACCTTGCTCTTTAGCAGATTTTAAAGCTGCAATTGTATCTGCTGTTTCGCCAGATTGACTTATACATATAATTAAAGTTCTTTCATCAATTAATGGGTCTCTATATCTAAACTCAGAAGCTATGTCAACTTCTACAGGAATAGAAATAAGTCTTTCCATTATTGGCTTTACAGCTAAGCCAGCGTGCATTGCTGTACCGCATGCAACAATATATATTCTTGAAATTTCAGATAAATATTCTTTAGATATGTTTATATCGTCAAAATTACATTTATCGCCTATATTTAGTCTTGTTCCAATTGTCTCTCTTATTGCTACAGGTTGCTCAAATATTTCTTTTAACATATAATCTTCGTATCCATTTTTATCAGCTGCTTTTGCATCCCATGTAATTACTTCACATTTTTTATCTATTACATTAAAATCTTTATCATAAAATGTAATTGAATTCCTTGTTATTTCTGCAATGTCGCCATCGTTTAATATGTATATATTATTAGTATATTCTAGTATTGCAGGTATATCTGATGCAATATATTTTTCATTTTCTTTTATTCCAATAACAAGTGGACTATCTTTTCTTGCGACAATCATTTTATTTGGCTCTAATTTAGATATTACAGAGATAGCATAGCTTCCTTTTAAATCAGAAACTGCCTTTCTTACTGCATTTGCTAATTTATTTTTTTCTTCTGCATCTTCTTTTGTATAATAATAGTGTATTAAATTAGGTATAACTTCTGTGTCTGTTTCAGAAAGGAAGGTGTATCCAGCGTTACCTAAAAATGTTCTAAGTTCGCTGTAATTTTCAATTATTCCATTATGTACAACTGCAAAAGAATTACTGTTATCAAGATGTGGGTGAGCATTTGTGCTAGATGGCTTACCATGAGTTGCCCATCTTGTATGAGCAATACCGATTGTTCCATTTAGTGTTGAAACTTCCTTCATATTTTGTAATTCTTTTACTCTTCCTTTATTTTTGAAACATGAGATATTTTCTCCTTCTAGTGTTGCAATTCCTGCTGAATCATATCCTCTATACTCTAATTTTAAAAGACCTTTGATAAGTATTGGACTTGCTTTTTCATTTCCAATATATCCTACAATTCCACACATATAATACCTCCAAATTAGATATAATTTATTGTATTATATTATCATAAATTGTAAAATGTAGCAAGTCTTTTTGAAAATTACATAAGTTTTATTAAAGTAAGAAGAACTGCTCCGGGGATACCTAAAATGCTTACGAATATGATTGTAAAGAAATTAAGCCCGACATGAAAACTAAAAAAGCTACCGACAAAGTTGATTATGAGTATAATAATAGCTCCAAATGACGAATTTAACAAAAGTTTTAGCATGGCTTTTAAAGGTACTATAAATACTCTGCATAAAACGAAAAGTATGCAAAAACCTGAGATATATGTTAAAATATTAATTAATTCCATTTTCTAATCACCTCGTCATTTTTCTCTAGATAAGTATTAATTTACTTTTTAATTTTATGATTAAGAAAATGTAATTATTCTTTTTTATTAAAAATTATATTGCCTCATCAAGATTTTTAATTTTTATTTCATCGATTCTACTTACAATCAAGCCAGTTTGTTTTGCTTTTTTCAAAAGATAATTATATTTAGACTGGACTGCTTTTATTTGATATAGGTAATAATCTATAAGTTCACCTTCAGCAAATTCAAAATTTTGATTTGCACTAACTAAGTCTTCGCGTGTTTTTATAATACATTTAATTAAATCGTAATTTGGAATTTTTTCCTTTTTCTCAAAGAAATTGTTTTCTTTTACATATTTTTCATAAATCATATAGAACCTCCATAAAAGAAAATATAATATTGCTAATAGTTTATGCCAAAAAAGTAAAATTTATACAAAAAATAAAGCCTTAAAATGAAATAAACCATTTTTGCTAAACTTTTTAGTCTAACAAACTATGGTTTATTTTCAAAATAAGACTTTACTTTTGGCTGGGGTAGTAGGATTCGAACCTACGCATCGATGGGTCAGAGCCATCTGCCTTACCGCTTGGCTATACCCCAATTATTGTACAAAAAAATCAACCATTTCTGATTGATTCTCTATGTGTTAGTCAATAAAAATAATTGGTGCCCTAACTAGACACGTTTGCGAAATCAACAGGGCAAAAAAATATCTATTTCAACTCTTAAATATAACAGGCTCTAAGCCTTGCTAAAAGCGTATATACAATGTTGGCTTTTTTGATACTCTTATATTAACATAATTTTTTATACTTTGCAATAGTTAGATAAAAAATTTATGAAAAATTTTCACGCTATTTTTATAATTAAAAATAATAGCTATTTAGTAACACAATTTGTATTATACTTTTTATTTTTTGATGATTGTCTAATCTTTTCGTGATAAAAATAATTGATTATAATAGGTTTACCTGTTGGGTTTTTCAAAAAAGGTTCTTCATCTATTACATACATAAATTTATTTTTATCTGCATATTCTTGAACTTGTTTATCTAGTTCTTCCCAATATGACATATCTTTTTTGGTATATATCTTATTATATAAATCTTTTAATTCTGGGTGTTTCTCATTTATATAATTTATTATAGTAGGTTTAAATGTTCCTCTCAAATTCAAGTTTTCAAGCCATATATAATCGCAAAAATCTTTTATTTCTTCAATGATTTCAAAAACATCTGTAATACCAGGAAATATTGGAGATATAAAACAAGTTGTTCTTATTCCTGCCTCGTGTATTTTTTTCATTGCCTCAATTCTTGCTTTAATCTTTGGAGCAGAGTCCATATCTTTTTTAAATTCTTCATCTAATGTATTGATAGACCAAGCGACTAAAGGATTAGGATATGTTTTTATTAAGTCAATATCTCTTGTAACTAAATCAGATTTTGTTGTAATTATTAAGTTAATTCCACTACCTTGCATTTCTTCTAAAAATGCTCTTGTTCTTTTATATTTTGCTTCAAAATAGTTGTATCCATCAGTAACTGATCCAACTATCATTGTTTTTCCTTTATATTTTTCAGGATTTTTTATTTTATCCCACATCTTAACATCTAAAAACATTCCCCAATCTTCTGTATGTCCTGTAAATCTTTTCATAAATGTTGCATAACAATATTCACAACCAAAAGGACAACCTACATAGGTATTTATTGAATAACCTGCTATTGGTAAATTTGACTTTGTAAGAACTGTATCAACTTTTTTCTCTTTTATTATCACTTTTTTTAAATCTATCATTTTGTACCTCCAAACTCTCTAGGAAATTCTTGTATCATTTCATTTTCATCTAAAATTCCTAGTAAATCTTCTTTCATAAATACAGGTATATTATTTGCCTTTGCTTGATTATAAATATTAAATACCCATTCTCTTTTTGAAATTCCTTTGTTTTTTCTATTTCCTGTTTCTGTACCTATAACTATCCAAGATATATCAGTTAAGTCAAGAACTCCTACATCATCAAACATTGGCTCGAATGTAAGATGATAATGTTTTGCTTTTATATTATTTCTTAATTCGTTTATTCTATATTTTTCCTTTGAAGATGTAACTGTTACTCCAAACCAACCATTATCTGGTGTTTCATTTATTTTAATATTTTCAGGTCTTTTGGTTAAGAAGATATATTGTGTATCTTTATTTTCTTTCATTCTTTCAAATACTTTATTTCTCCATTCCTCTTTCCAACCTGATAAATCACTTTGCCCAGTTAGTAAATATGCTCCGTATTTTTTATTATCTAACATTTTTAATTTACTTTCAAAAAACACAGGATTATTAAAATTATCTATTGTGTGAAACCTATTGTTATTCATTCTAGCATAACAATAAGAACAACCTATATCGCAACCAATTACTATGTTTATATTTTTTATACTATCTTT
>CANRAW010000011.1 GCA_947628715.1 uncultured Clostridia bacterium | reverse complement strand
TTTATTCTATAGTATTTTGTATCTAATGTCAATGAAATATTTTAAAATCAACTTGTTAATTTTTGAAATTTATTTTTATGAAGTTTATATTTTTATAATTAAATAAGATATGAAATCATATAGGAGATACAGTAGAAACTTAAAAAAATTATGAATCCAGTATATAATTTCATTGCAAGTAATTAAATATTAATAAAAATGTGAAACAAAATTTACAAAAAATGCAAAAAAAGTTTCACATTTTTATAATTTTGTGGTATAATATAGATGTGAAACAAAATCAAATAAAAACAATAAAAAAGTTTCACATTTATAAGGAGGAAAATAATGGAAGAAAAAATGGAAATTATGGAGCTTCTTCAAAATAAACAATTACTTGAAAATGAATTAAAGTCTCTTGCTTATGGCTCAGTTGAAATAAGAGAAAAGGATACAAACAAATATATATATGTACATTATAGAGAAGATGGAGTTGCTTTAACAAAATATGTTGGAGAATTTTCAGAAGAACTATATAATTTAGTATTAAACAATAGCATTAAAGCAAAGGAATTAAAAAAGCAAATAAGAGAAATAAACAAAAAATTAAAACAATTAAATTATGTAGAAGAAGAACTATCAGAGAAAGTAAAACAAAATATAGATTTTGCAAAAAGACACTTGGTAGATACCATATATAAACAAGCTATCTTAGAAGGTGTTGCAACTACATTTGCAGATACAGAAAGCATTATTGAAGGCGGAAAAGTAAATAATATGACATCTGAAGATATAATGAAAATAGTAAATTTAAAACATGCTTGGGAATTTATATTAAACAAAAATGTTATATTAGTAGATACTAACTTTGCATTATTGTGTGAAATTAACAAAATGGTGGAAGAAGGATTTTACTATTCAGCAGGAAAGGTTAGAAATGTTCCAGTAACAATAGGTGGAACAACATGGAAACCAGATTTACCAATTGAAAGCGTTATAAAAGAAGAATTAGAACAAATTTTTAATAAAAAATTGGATGATGTTGACAGAGCTATAGAACTTTTATTATACACAATGAAAAAGCAAATATTTATAGATGGAAATAAAAGAACATCAGTAATATATAGTAATCATTATTTAATCTCAAAAGGAAAAGGAATTATAGTAATTCCAGCAGAATTAACAGAGGAATTTAAAGATTTACTTATTCCATATTATGAGGGAAAAGACGAAAAACAAATAAAAAAATTTATGAAGGAAAAATGCTATATGGAAATATAACATTTTTAGCTTGTTATAATCTACATTTGCATCTTACTTATTTTTGATTAAAAATTTTTATAAATTGAAAATTTGCGTGCGTCGCTCGGGGCGAGCTAAACTGCGCACAATTTCTAAAACTTATTTTTGGCACCCTTCCACGGCACGCGTGAACTCTTTCCAAAAATAAGTTTAAGAAATTCTAGCTTGTTTACTCTACAGTCGCTCCTTACTTAATTTTAAATTTATAAAAATTTCATTTAAAAAATAACATTTATTTACAATTTTGTCGAATTTTGTCATATTTTTTTTATTGACAAAACAAAATTAATGTTATATATAAAAAGTATAATTAATTCAGTGCAGTTTATAGAAAGACAAAATAAGAAAATTGTGCATTTTGTTTCGCAAATATGCACAGCCCAAGGTAAATGAACCTTGTGGCTCCGGAAAAAATTAAAATCTTAAAAAAATCAAAAAAGAGGAAAAATATGTTATCAATAGTAAAAAGTATGTCATTGCATGGACTAAATGGCAGTAAGGTCAATGTCGAAACCGATATATCTCGGAGGATTACCAAGCTGGGAAATTGTAGGACTGCCAGATACAAGTGTAAAAGAATCAAAAGAAAGAATAAAAGCAGCAATAAAAAATACAGGACTAAAATTAGAAAGCAGAAGAATAGTAATAAACTTATCTCCAGCAAACACAAAAAAAGAAGGCTCAATGTATGATTTGCCAATGGCAATAGGAATATTAATAGCAAATGGTGTGATAACTCAAAATAATATAGAAAAAACAGTAATAATAGGAGAATTATCATTAGATGGGAGAGTTAATAAAGTCAATGGTGCATTTCCAATTGCATTAGAAGCAAAAAAACTTGGAGTAGAAGAAATAATATTGCCAAAGGAAAATGCAAAAGAAGCTGCAATAGTACAAAACATCAGAGTAATAGGTGTAGAAAACTTATCCGAAACCATAAAATATTTAAACAAAGAAATAACAATACAAGAAGAAAAAATACAAATAGAAGATATGTTTAATAAAAGGCAACAATATGATATGGACTTTAAAAACGTAAAAGGGCAAAAAAGCGTAAAAAGAGCATTAGAAGTTGCAGCAGCGGGTCGGACATAATTGTCTTTTGGTACGGCGTTCCTCGGCTCTCGGAAAAACAATGATGGCAAAATGTATGCCATCAATATTACCTGATTTAAGCATAGAAGAAGCACTTGAAGTTACCAAAATACATAGTATTGCAGGACTTATCGAAAAAGACACACCAATCATTTCAAAAAGAATTTTTAGAGCGCCACATCATACAATATCAGGAGTTTCATTAGTAGGAGGAGGAAAAATACCAAAACCCGGCGAAATAAGTTTATCACATAATGGAGTGCTATTTTTAGACGAGCTTACAGAATTTAATAAACATACTCTAGAACTTATGAGAGAGCCATTAGAAGACCGGCAAAGTATCAATAAGCAGAGTAAATGCAACATTATCATACCCTTGCAACTTTATGCTAATAGCATCTATGAATCCATGCCCTTGTGGATATTATGGCGCAAAAGATAAAGAATGTATATGTACAAGAAATCAAATAGATAAATATATGAATAAAATAAGTGGACCATTATTAGATAGAATAGATATACATATCGAAGTAGAAGCCGTAGATTATAAAAACCTAGAAAATGAAGAGGAAGAGGAATCATCAGAAGAAATAAGAAAAAGAGTAAATAAAGCTAGAAAAATTGCTTATGAACGATACAAAGAATATGGCATATATTCAAATGCAAAATTAACTCCAGATTTAATAAACAAATACTGCAAATTAGGTAATGAAGAAAAACAAATACTTGAAACAGCATTTACAAAACTAGGCTTTAGTGCAAGGGCATATAATCGTATACTGAAATTAGCAAGGACCATTGCTGATTTAGATAATAAGGAAAACATAGAATTAAAGCATATAACAGAGGCTATAAAATATAGAGATTTAGATAGAAAATATTGGAAAAATTAAGGAGGAAATTTGAAAGTACAAGAGATAGATATACAAAGTGAATATTATCCTAAAAGATTACTAAAAATAGAAAGACCACCTCAAAAGCTATATGTACTAGGAAATATTGACATCTTAAATGACAAAGGAATAGCAATAGTTGGCTCAAGAGATTGCACAAGTGAAGGAATAAAAAATGCGGAAAATTTTGCAATGAATATTGCTAAAAATGGGTTCACGATTATTAGTGGTATGGCTAAGGGAATAGACGGAGCAGCACATAGAGGAGCAATGGAAGTTGGAGGAAAAACTATTGCAGTATTAGGATGTGGAGTAGATGTTATTTATCCAATGGAAAATAAAAAAATATATGAAAGAATAATCAAAACTGGAGGAACAATAATTAGTGAATATGAAAATGGAACAAATACGCAGTCTGAATTTTTTAGACAGAGAAACAGAATTGTTAGTGGACTTAGCATGGGTGTACTTGTTGTAGAGGCTGAGGCAAGAAGCGGAACTACAATAACAGTTGGATATGCTAAAGAACAAGGAAAGCCAGTATTTTGTATACCTAATTCGCTAAAAAATAGAAAAGGAGTAGGTACTAATATTTTAATACAAAAAGGTGCAAAAATGGTGATTAGTCCTATGGAAATAATTGAAAGATACAAATTAAAAGACATACAGCAGGTTTCTATAGAAGATTTAGAAAAGATTAAAATGGAAGAGAGTATAGATAATATAAAGGAAGAGTATAGGGATATATATATTGGAATAAGAGATAATTTAAGCATTGACGAGATTAGTGCCAAAAATAAGATAGATATAACCGATATTTACTCGAAACTATTTATGATGGAGCTAGATGGAATTATTAAAAAGGATGGAAATAAATATATTTGTATTTCTGAAGGGAAAGATATGTAAAAATGACTACAAAGCAAAGGGAAGGATGTTTTGGAGAAAATGAATCTACAGAGTATTTAATAAGGCATGGGTATAAGATTATTGAAAGAAATTTTAGTTGTAAGCAAGGTGAAATTGATATTATTGCAAAGGATAAAGAGTATCTTGTTTTTATAGAGGTGAAGACGCGTTCTTCTATTAAATATGGGGAGGCAAAGGAGGCAGTAGATAAAGAAAAGCAAAAGCATATTTATAATTCGGCAATGTATTATTTATATAAAAATAGGATGGAAGATGCTTTAACAAGAGTGGATGTAATTGAGGTGTATATAGTGAAGCGGTGGGATTGAGATTAATCATTTGAAACAGGTAATGTGAAAAAAGCTAATATATTCAAAAAAATTTTTTTTCTTCCAAAAAGACCTACATTGACGAATTTCTACAAAATAATTGACTAATCGACATAAATGTTGTATTATATTATTCATAGAGTAAAAAACAAATAGTTAAGACTTATCCATACGGGAAGTTGATGGTAAGGCAAAAGCTAAAATGCTTGCTTATTTGTTTTTGCATTCCGCTATGGATAAGAAGAATTTTTTGTCATCTTCTTTCATAGGAAGCTCTTGTGAAAGGAGTTTTTTTTATGCAAACAATTTCAAAAATGAAAAAAATGATTTTATCAGCACTATTACTCGCAATGACTATTGTGCTCGCGAGGTTTTTATCAATTAATACTCCACTTCTTGCTATTGGCTTCAGTTTTGTACCAATGATGCTTTCTGCAATATGGCTTGGACCTAAATATTCAAGTATAATTTGTGGACTTGCAGATTTAATAGGAGCGTTACTTTTCCCTTTTGGAACATATTTTATAGGATTCACAATAAGCGCAATAATTAAAGGGCTAATATATGGCTTTGTGTTATATAAGGGAGGAAAAGAATTTTCTAATAAAGAGCTAGTATTAAGATTAATAATAGCATCGGTTGTTGATGCAATAATTGTAAAAATGTTATTAAATGCAGTTTGGCTTGTTATTATGTATGATAAAGCATTTATGGCAGTTCTTGCTACAAGACTAGTGCCAGAGTTGATTATGATACCAATAGAGGTAGGTACGGTTTTTGTATTGGTTAAGGCTTTAAAGCCTATTACTAAAAAATATTTATTTGAATAAAGTCTTTTTAATGATAAAAAGCCTTATTAACGCTAAGCTACCTCAAAATACTTTTTTCATTTTTCAGTCTTCAAGACTTTCGCGGGTCATAGCCACCGTAATCTGCGGACTATTGCCATGCAAAATGAAAAAAGACTTATTAACGCTAAGCTACCTCAAAATCATTTTTTTGATTTGTCAGGCTCCAAGGCTTCCGCGGGTCATAACCCCCGTCTCAAAGGACTGTCGCCATGCCAAATGAAAAAAAGGATTTTGACGCTTAGCTGTAAAGTTGTTTATTTAAGAAAGGAAAAAGATAAATGGATATAGAAGAATATTTGAAAAACTTTGATGCAGTTACAAAAGACCCAAGCCTTGACGCAATGGAATACTTCATGAAGGAATTTCGGAGAGCCACATAAAAAAACAAAATTTATACACATTGCAGGAACTAATGGCAAAGGCAGTGTATGTGAAATGATAAATAATATATTGGTAAATGCTGGATATACTGTCGGAAAATACATTTCACCACATTTAGTTAAATATAATGAAAGAATTACTGTAAATAATGTACAAATAACAGATAAAGAAATGAGTGATTTGCTTGAAAAAATTGATATAAAAGTTCAAGAGTATAATAAAACTCATGAAACAAAAGTAAAAGAATTTGAAGTCGTAACAACACTTGCATTAATATATTATGCAGAAAAAAAATGCGATTTTGTTGTGCTTGAAACAGGTCTTGGAGGAATAGACGATTGCACAAATATTGCAGATGGCATGATTTCGATTATAACAAATGTTGGTTTAGACCATGTAGATATTTTAGGAAAAACTGTAGAAGAAATTACAGAAAAAAAGGCAGGAATAATAAAGCAAAACAACGATACTATCGTGTGTTATCAAGATAAAATTACAGATATAATTGCCAAAAAATGTAAAGAGGTAAATAATAAATTACATATAATAAAAGAGCAAGATGTAGGAAACTATAATTATAATGAAGAATATCAAAGTTTTGATTACAAAGAATATAAGCAAATAAAAACAAACTTAAAAGGAAAATGCCAAATATACAATTCAGCAATAGCAATTGAATGTATAGAAATTCTTAAACAAAAAGGATATAACATTACAAAAGAAGCAATTGAAACTGGGCTAAAAACAGTTGTGCATAAGGCAAGGTTTGAATACCTTAGTAAAAATCCAAAAATCATTTTCGATGGAGGACATAATGAAAATGCAATAAATAATTTAAGATGTACAATTAACCAATATTATCCAAAAAATAAAAAAATATATATCGTTTCAATATTAAAAACGAAAGATTATAAAAAAGTAATAGAAATACTAATGCAAGATAAAGAAGGAATATTTATTTTTACAACAGGAAATGACCCTTTAAAATATGTAGATAAAGAAAATTTATATAAAGAAGCGGAAAAATATACAGATAAAAATATATACAAAGAGGAATTAAAAAATGCTGTAGTTCAAGCCAAGCTAAAGTGCAAAGAAGAAATTATTATGATAATACGGAAGTTTTTATGTGTATAAAGACGTAATAAATCTACTTTAAAATTAAGAGGAATAACAAAAATGATAGAAGTAAAGGAATTAAATTTTAAATATAAAACAGGAGACTATGTTTTAAAAAATATAAATTTAAAAATAAATGAGGGAGAAATTGTAAGCATCATTGGAAAAAATGGCTCTGGAAAATCTAGTCTTGCAAGACTTATCTCAGGTATAACAAATCCAAGCAGTGGAACTATTTTTGTTGACGAAATTGATACTAAAAATAGAAAAGATTTTATTGAACTTAGAAAAAAAATAGGAATTGTTTTCCAAAATCCAGAAAACCAAATAATATTTAATAATGTGCATGACGATATAATTTTCGCACTTAATAATTTGCAAGTTGAAAATAAAGAAGAAAGAATTAATGAAGCATTAAAACTTGTTCGGCATGGAAGAATATAAAGAAAAAGAAGCCTATGAGTTATCACTTGGACAAAAGCAGAGAATTACAATTGCAGGTGTGCTTTCACTAAAACCAAAATATATCGTCATGGACGAGCCAACAGCTATGCTAGATCCAGAGGGAAAAGAAGACATTAGAAAAATTGTAAAAAATTTAAAAAGTATGGGATATACAATTATTTATATAACAAATATTATTGAAGAAATATTTTTATCTGATAGAGTAGTTGTTTTAGAAAAAGGAGAAATTGCAAAGGAATTAAAGACAAGTGAAATATTAGATAACATAGATTTTCTTAAAAGCAAAGGAATAACAATACCAAAGGAAATAGAGATAATTAAACATTTAGAAGAAAAGGGAATTAATATACCTTTAAGTGAAATTATAAATTAATGATGCAAATATTTAAAAGTAGGAGAAGCATTAGAAAGGAACAATATTAAAATGAAAGCAATAATACAATTTTTATTATTTATAGCATATACGATTTTAATATTTTTTATAAAAGAATATTTTTTGCTTGGAATAGTTTTTATAATAAACATAATATTAATGCTTTTATCAAAGCAAAGAATAGTTAATGTGATAAATGCAATATTAAAACTTATGCCATTTATTTTATTTACAACCGCAATAAATATAGCAATAAGTGGCGTAAACTTCGGAATACTTATTGGCATAAGATTAATACTCGTTTGTAACATAACATATATTTTTGCAAAGAGCTTTTCTATTCAAAAATTGCAGTATACGATAGAAAAACTATTTAAACCACTCAAAATCGTAAATATAAATTCTAAAGAAATTAGCGTAATGGTAAGCATTGGCGTCTGCTTTATTCCGATACTGCAAAAGGAAATGCAAAATATTAAATACTCATTAAAAGCTAAAGGATTTGATTATAGATTAAAAAATATACTAAAAAAACCTAATTATATATTGGTACCTCTTACTACTTCTATAATAAAAAGAATAGGAGAAATTGAAAATAGTCTTTTATCAAAAGGATACATTTTATAAGAGTAATTAATATCAATTTTTATGATATTTTAAAAAATTCTTGCAAAAAAACTTGAATAAAAATAATATATAGGATATAATATAACACATATAAAACCTTACTAGAGTTTTTTCTAGTGGAAGGGATGATAACTTATGAAAAATTTTAAGTCAGAAAGAGGCTCTGTTACGGTATTTGTAATAGTAGCATTTATCTTTACGATGACTATATTATTAAATTTATATTGGTCGAATACAAATTATCAAGTAACCGTTTTACAAGCACAACAGAGAATTAGTGAGATATATGGAAATGATGTAAATAATGTAAAAGAAATTTATGATAGTTTGTAATTGCATTTTATGTACAAATGAAAAGTAAAATATATTAAAAATATTTATAGGGGATAAAAATTATTAAACTAAGTATTTTTAATTATGTTTTACTTTTTTAATCTAATAAGAAAAGCAAGGATGGAGGAAAAATAAAGATGGGAGAAGTTATAGTAATAACATCTGGAAAAGGTGGTGTTGGTAAAACAACTACAACAGCTAACCTAGGTGCATCACTAGCATTAGAAGGAAAAAAAGTAGCATTAGTTGATACTGATATTGGGCTTAGAAATCTTGATGTTGTTATGGGACTAGAAAATAGAATAGTATATGATATTGTTGATGTAGTAGAAGGCAGATGTAAGCTAAGACAAGCCCTCATTAAAGACAAAAGGTATGAGGAATTATATTTGTTACCAGCAGCACAAACAAGAGATAAGAGTGCTGTCAATGAAGAGCAAATGAGAGAACTTACATCAAACTTAAAGGAAAATTTCGATTACATATTGATAGACTGCCCAGCAGGAATAGAGCAAGGGTTTAAAAATGCAGTCGCAGGGGCAGATAGAGCAATAGTTGTTACAACAGCAGAAATTTCAGCAATAAGAGATGCAGATAGAATAATTGGACTTTTAGAAGCATCTGAACTTAAAAATTCAGAACTTGTAATTAATAGACTTAGACCTAATATGGTAAAAAAAGGTGAAATGATGGATGTTGAAGATATTGTTGATTTGCTTTCAATAGACTTAATCGGAGTTGTTCCAGATGATGAATACATAATTACACAAACAAATAAAGGTGAACCAGTAATATCAAACAAAAAAGCACCTTCGGGAAAAGCATATAGGGAAATATCAAGAAGAATACTTGGAGATAATATTGAAGTAACTATACCAGGAAGAGAAAAGGGTTTGTTTGCAACGATAAAAAGAATATTTAGCAAAAAATAGAAATAATATACGAAGGTGGAATAAAAATGTTTGAAAACATTATAAATTTTTTTAAAAATATACGGAAAAGCAGAAAAGAAAAATAATAATTCAAAGGATACAGCAAAAGAAAGATTGCATTTAGTATTGATGCAAGATAGAGCAAATGTATCAGCTGATTTCCTAGAATTAATGAAACAAGAAATAATCGAAGTAATAAAGAAATATATAGATGTAGACGAATCTGCAATAGATGTTAGAATGACCAATAAACAAAATGATGATGGAACTAATGGGGCACCTGCACTTTATGCTAATATACCAATTGTTAGTATTAAAGAAGATGTACTAAGAGAAAAACATAAAAACGAAGATACAGAAAATAAAAAAGAAGAGGAAAATAAAGAAGAAAAGAAGGAAGAAGTTGCAGAAGTAAAAGAAGAAGAGAATAAAGAAAATACAGAAGAAAAAAATGAACCTGAAGAAGCAAGAGAGGAAAATGTTGAAACAGCCAATAAAGAATAGAGGTTTATAAATGAATAAAAAAATGTTAAAAAATGTAGAGTGGGGAATACTTATATGTTGCCTTATACTTGCAAGCATAGGAATAGTAGCATTGTTTTCAGCAACACGGAGACAGTGGAAGTTCAAGTGAATTTCAAAGACAAGTTATATGGACACTTATAAGTATTCCCATCATGATAATTATAATATTTATAGACTACAACATAATTGCAAAAATTACACCAGTTCTATATGGACTGGCGCTTATTGCGCTTGTCGCCGTTTTATTTACTGAGCCAATAAATGGTGCAAAAAGCTGGTTTAAGATTTCAGAAACAATAACAATACAACCAAGCGAATTTACAAAAGTAATTTTAATTGTATTTTTAGCATATATATTAGTTTTACTACAAAAAAATGGAAAAACAGAAATAAATAAAATATGGAAATTAGCAATAGTTGCAATATCAGCTGGGGTTCCAATAGGACTTATTGTAATGGAGCCAGATTTTGGTACAGTTATGTCATTTGTAGTTGCTGTTGCATTTATGATATTTGCATCAGGAATTGATAAAAAATATGTTATAGCGGTTATTTTAATTGCAGTTATTGCACTTCCGCTACTATATTATTTTGTCCTTCCAAATCACGCAAAAGAAAGAATAGATGTATTTTTAAACCCAGAATTAGACCCAAGAGGGGCAGGATACAATTTAATACAATCAAAAATTGCAATTGGCTCAGGACAATTATTAGGTATGGGAATTTTAATGGGAAATCAAACACAGCTTGGGTATCTTTATCCTAAGGCAACAGACTTCATATTTTCAGTAATAGGAGAGGAAATGGGCTTTATAATTGCTGCAACAGTAATTATTTTATATGTTGTAATGATAACAAAGGCAATATATGTCGCTAAAACTGCAAAGGACGATTTAGGTGGATATATTGCAATAGGAATTGCTGGAATACTAACCTTCCACATGGTGGAAAATATTGGTATGACGATGGGACTACTTCCAATTACTGGAGTTCCACTTCCATTTGTAAGTTACGGTGGAAGCTCATTAATTACAAACTTTATATGTATTGGATTACTTTTGAATATAAGTGCAAGACGTAAAAAAGCAATATTTATCTAAAACAAGAAAAATGCCTTGAAAGGAACAAAAAATGGAATTACTTCATAAATTAAAAATAGGAGATGTAGAATTAGAAAATAATATAATACTTGCACCAATGGCAGGGATAACTGACCTGCCTTTTCGTTTAATTTGCAAAGAATATGGAGCAGGGGCAGTTTGTACAGAAATGGTAAGCAGTAAAGCTCTTATGTATGGAGACGAAAAAACAAAACTTTTACTTAATACAGAAGGAGAAAAAAGACCAATAATTGTACAAATTTTTGGAAGCGATGTAGAAGCAATGAAGGTATCGGCAAAATATGTAGAAAATATTGCAGATATAATAGATATAAACATGGGATGTCCTGCACCTAAAGTTGTAAAAAACGGCGATGGAAGCAAACTTTTGAAAAATATAGAGTTAGCAACAGAAATTGCAAAAGAAGTTGTAAAAGCGGTATCAAAGCCTGTTACAGTAAAACTAAGAAAAGGCTGGGATGTAAATAATATAGTTTATGAAGAACTTGGAAAAAATTTAGAAGAAGTTCGGCGTAAAAGCGGTAACTCTACATCGGAAGAACAAAGGAAGAATATTTTTCAGGAAAATGCGATTTAGATTCAATAAAAAGATTAAAAGAAATATTGAAAATCCCAGTAATTGGCAATGGCAATATTAATAATGAAAAAGATGCAAAAGAAATGTTAGAATATACAAAAGCAGATGGCATAATGATTGCAAGAGGTGCACTTCGGAAATCCGTTTATATTTAGAGATATAATAGACTTTTTTAATGGAAGACCTTTAAAAGAAAAAAGCAAAAAAGAAATTTTAGATGTAATGCTTAAACATATAGAATTAGAAATAAAAGAAAAAGGCGAATATACAGGCATTAGAGAAATGAGAAAACATATTGCATGGTATACCAAAGGCATGGAAAATAGTAGCACTATAAGAAACTATATTAATACGATAACAGATAAAAAGGAATTAGTAAAAGTTTTAACAGAATACTTTTCATAGATTTGAATATATAAAGTAGAAGAATAGATAAATCTATTCTTCTTTTTTAGGTGGTTTATATGAAAAAATTTATTATTTTAATCTTTATTATTATTTTTTTTATTTGTGTTACTATTTTTTATCAATTTGCTTATAAATTTTTTAAAACGGGAAATAATATAAGTAAATCAGATGATAACAACATTTTAAATATTAGTTCGTATGAGGCAATTGCCGAAGTAGAATATCATAGTAACAAAAATGTAAATAAATACGTACTAAGTCAAAAATATGCAGAACCTAACATATTCAAGCAAGAAGTAGTAGAACCAGAAAACATGAAAGGTATAACAATTATTTTTGATGGAACAAATTTACAAATAGAAAATACCAATCTTAATCTAAAAAATGTATATAAAGATTATAGCAAAGTAAATGAATATTCCTTAAGTCTAATTAGCTTCATAAAAGAATATGAAAACACAAATAATGCAGAAATTAATGAAATAGATAATGAAAAAACTATAAAAATTAAATTAGATAATCAAAATAAGTACCAAGCATATAAAAAATTATATATAAATAAAAAGACCAATTTACCAAGTAAAATGGAAATCTTAGATGTTAACGAAAATATAACAGTTTACATATTATATAGAGAGATAAAAATAAATAAAACAAGTAAAGAGCAAATACTTGGAAAATAAAGTATCTCAAAACTAATAGTTAAAATATATCTGAAAATATATGTAATAATAGGAGTGAAAACAAAATGGTAATCAAAAGAGGAGATATGTTTTATGCAGATTTAAGTCCTGTTGTAGGTTCAGAGCAAGGAGGAATAAGACCAGTATTAATAATACAAAACGACACTGGAAATAAATACAGCCCAACAGTTATCGCAGCTGCAATTACATCACAAACAGGAAAAACAAAACTCCCAACACACATAGAAATTGGTTCACAAAATAATGGGTTAAAATCAGACTCAATAGTTTTAGCAGAACAAATAAGAACAATTGACAAAAGCAGATTAAAAGAAAAAATAGGACATATAGACGATGTTGGCATAATAAATCAGATAAATAATGCTATACGGGGTTAGCTTTGGATTAGAAGAATAGGATGGAATAATCCATCCTATTTTTCTAAATTTTAAGTACCTTGAGCTTTAAGTTTTTTTATAATATCTATTTCGTGATATAATTTTTGGATAGTTTCTTCTTTATTTACCAAAGCCTCTTCATACTCTTCAATTATTTGCCTATAATTTTCTATAGTTTCACCTTGCTCAAATAAAAGCTCCATATATTGTTTAAAATATTCTTTATCTTTTTCCCTTTTAGAGTGATTCATTTTTTCTTCATATTTTCGTATTTTTGCAAGCCTTTTCAATTGCTCCTTTAAAAAATTTACATATTCCATAGTACAGCTAATTTCATATAAAGTATCATCAACAACTACTTTAAATAGAATTTTTAATACCCTATAATTTATCTTACCACATCTTGACTGAGTAGACAAATTATCTAAAGCAATAGATTGCCTAGAAGGTACAGCATCTTTTAAAAGTAATTTCAAAGTTTCAGAAATATTAATATGAGTTTTGTATTGTCTTTTACTAACAATGGCATCAAAAACATCTGCAATATAAATAATTTGAGCGTAAAAAGGAATATCTTTTTTAGTAAGACCGATTAGGGTAACCGAGAACCATCTAAGCACTCATGATGATAAAGAGGGCCACCGTGCATAAGGTCTTAATTTTAAATCCTTCATGCAAATTTTATACCCAATTGTCGTATGTGTTTTCATTATCTCAAATTCTTCTTCTGTAAGTCTATCAGGCTTATGTAAAATTTCAGGAGGAATAAAAAGTTTACCAATATCATGCAAATATGCACATGTTGTAACATGGATAGTAAACATTTGCTTAGCATGTAGATATTCACACATCCTGCAAGTTAAATTTGCAACATTTTCACTATGCTTTCTTGTAAAAGGGTCCAAATTTTCTAGCATATTTAATTGATATCTCATTGTTTGGTCAAGATTATATGATTTTAGATTTGTAGGACTATAAAATTCAATATCTTGTTTTACTATCATAACATCCTCCTTGTAATTATAGTAAATTTTCCACTTGATAAGGGTTTAACCTTTTTATAATAACTATTTCATTACGTAATTTTTGAACAGTATCTTCTTTAACTTTCAAAGCAGTTTTATAATCTTCTATAACTTGATTATAATTTTCTAAAGTTTCACCAGATTCAAAAAATATATTAATATAATCAGTATAATAATCTTTATCTTTTTGCTTTTTAGCATGATTTAATTTTTCAACATATTTATTAATTTTATTTAGCCTTTTAATTTGTGATTTCAAGTAAGAAATATACTCCATAACACAGCTAATTTCATATAAAGTGTCGTCAACAACAACCTTAAATAAAACATTTAATATTCTAGGACTAATTTTACCGTACTTTGAATCAGTCGCAAGAGCATCTAAGGCAATAGACTGTATAGAAGGCTGAGCTTCTTTAATAAGAAGTTTCAAAGTTTCAGAAATATTAATGTGGGTTGTATAATTTCTTTTTGCTACAATAGCATCAAAAATATCGGCAATATGAATAATCTGGGCATAATAAGGAATATCCTTTTTAGTAAGACCGGTTAGGGTAACCGAGAACCATCTAAGCACTCATGATGGTAAAGAGGACCTCCGTGCATAAGCCCTTAACTTTATATCTTTCATACACATATTATATCCTATAGTAGTATGTGTTTTTATAATTTCATATTCTTCGTCGGTTAATCTAGTAGGTTTATTTAATATTTCAAGGGGAATGAAGATTTTACCAATATCGTGTAAATAAGCACAAATCGTAGCATGAATAGTAAACATTTGCTTAGTATGTAAATATTCACACATTCTACATGTTAAATTTGCTACATTTTCAGAATGTTTTTTTGTAGCAGGATCAAGATTCTCTAACATATTTAATTGATAACGCATAGTTTGATTCAAATTGTATGCTTTTAAATTCGTAGGACTATAAAATTCAATATCCTTCTTAAACATAATTTCTTCTGTTCCTTCCTAGCTTATCCTTTGTATAATATTCTACAATTATAAATATATAATAACATTTTTACAAAAAAAAAGCAATAACTCTGTAAAAATATCTATTGACAAAGGTAAAAAAGAGCTATAAAATATTAATAAGTCTTTAAGCATTTAGCTTAAAATTTGGAGGTAGATATAATGGAATTAAAAGGTTCAAAAACAGAAAAAAATTTAATGGAGGCTTTTGCAGGAGAGTCACAAGCTAGAAATAAATACACATATTTTGCAAGCAAAGCAAAAAAAGAAGGATATGAGCAAATTGCTGCTATATTTGAAGAAACAGCTGCAAATGAAAAAGAACATGCAAAAATTTGGTTTAAATTATTAAACGGAGGAGATATTCCTTCTACAGAAGAAAACCTTAAAGCAGCAGCTGGTGGAGAAAACTTTGAGTGGACTAATATGTATGACAGAATGGCACAAGAAGCTAAAGAAGAAGGATTTGACCGTATAGCATATTTATTTGAAGCAGTTGGAAAAATCGAAAAAGAACATGAGGAAAGATATTTAAAATTACTAGAAAATGTGAAAGATGGATTAGTATTTTCAAAAGATGGAGACAGAATTTGGAAATGTAGAAACTGCGGACATATTGTTATTGGAAAATCAGCTCCAGATGTATGCCCAGTTTGCAATCACCCAAAGGCTTATTTTGAAATAAAAGCAGAAAATTATTAAAATAAAAAAATGTGACTTAGGAAGGAATGAGATAAAATGGATAAATACGTTTGCACAGTATGCGGTGAAATATATGATGAAGAAAAAGAAGGAGTAAAGTTTGAAGATTTACCTGATACATGGGTTTGCCCAGTATGTGGTGTACCAAAATCTTTATTCAAAAAAATGGAAAACTAATAATAATATATTAGCAAAGCTAAAACAAATAAAATAAATAAAAACGTTTAAGGTAAAACTTAGGCGTTTTTTTAATGAGGTATGGAATTAGTGAAAATTTTAACATTTTGAAGCAAATATTAAATTGACATAAAATAGAAAATGTTATATAATATTAATAACCTACTTTTGAAAGGAGAGGCAATATGAAAGCAAGAACAAATGCTCTCGTATTTCACGGGGGCGGGCTTTGCGATTGTTCGAATGCTTTTATTCGGACTTTCGCACAAAAATTGAATGCTGCATATATCTTCAACACAGTGTATGTCGGCTTTCACTCGTTTGCATCACTTCTTCTCGATGAAAACATCGTTGAGTGGAATGATTGCATGAACGACACGGCAAAATTAAGAAGTGGAGGCTTCTTTGGAACGTGTCGAAATGTAGACCTAAATGAAAAGGACAATTTGAAAAAAGCAATTGAGACTTGCCACGAGCATAATATCGGATATGTGTTTGTAGCAGGGGGAGACGGATCAGCTCGGCAGGTAGCCGAAATAGCAGACGAGTTTCTGAAGGAAAAAGTCGTATTTGTATTCATTATGCCACTTACAATTGATGGCATAAATGGTGGTAAATCCTTAGGACTTGACCAAGCTGTACGAAAATCAGTGATGGAGGTAAATAACTTTGTCTCTAGCACATTAAACACATGGGAAGGATTAAAACCCGGTGTTGCAGCAGTTGAGCTTCAAGGACGAAACAGAGATGACATCTTGGCTAATGTTACACGGAAATTGAATAAGTATGGCGGGATTCAGGACTTCGAAAGGAAGGACATTGAGATTTTTGTTGTACCAGCGAATTACCATGTTGACAAGGATGTCTTAGCAAAAAGAATAAGAGAAGCTGAAAAGCCGACACTTGTTTTAGTAAGTGAAGGTTCAGACATCAAGGTAGAAGACATTCAAGGATTGTCTGACAGAAAAACGAGAACGATGAAAGTGGGACACGTATCGCAGATAAATGGATGCACAGATGCTAAAGATCTCAAAAAGATTGAATCCATTTGTGGAAATTTGCTTAGAATCATTAAAGATCCGCAGTATGAAGGAAAGCCGTATTCGATTCAGTTAGGCTCTTTTGAAAATGTAAGGGCGAAACCTATTGATTATTACGCCAAGTTAAATCCGCGAAAAAATCAAAAAGCAACGCTACCGGAAGATTTGGAGGGCATTTTGAAAGAGTTCTTGCCTATGCCTTAAAACCCTAAGTAAAATAGCCCGAGACAGCAGTTATTGCAGTCTTGGGCTATTTTACTTGCTAATTAATAAAAAAAATGATAAAATTATTACATTATGAAAATTCAAGAAATATTAAATATATCCAAAAAAATGTTAGTAAAAAATAATATAGAAGATGCTCCCTTAATTGCAAGGATACTTTTAGCAAATATTCTTAAAGTAAGTAAAGAAAAATTAGTTATTGACTATGACAAAGAAATCTCAAAGCAAGCCGAAGATAAATTTTTATCAGGAATAGAAAAAATATCAAACGGCTACCCTTTGGAATATATAACAAATCACAAAGAATTTATGAAAATGGATTTTTTTGTAAATGAAAGCGTATTGATACCAAGAGCAGATACAGAAATTTTAGTAGAAGAGGTAATAAAACTTTGCAAAAAAAATGATAAGAAAAATGTGCTAGAATTATGTACAGGAAGCGGGATAATTGCGATTTCTCTTGCAAAAAATGTAAATGATATAAAAATAACTGCAACTGATATAAGTAAAGATGCTTTAGATATTGCAAGAAAAAACGAAAAATCATTGCTTAATGAAAATAAAATTCAATTCATACAAAGTGATATGTTTGAAAAAATAAATAAAAAGTATGATTTAATTGTAGCAAATCCACCATATATAAAAACTGATATAATAAAAGAATATGCACTTAAATATGAGCCAAAACTTGCATTAGATGGCGGACTAGATGGGTTAAATTTTTATAGGACAATTATAGAGGAAGGCTGTAATTTTTTAAATGAAAATGGCATTATAGCCATCGAAATTGGATATGACCAAAAAGAGGAAATAATAGAAATGGCAAATAATAGCAAAAAATTTAATAAAATAGATGCTATAAAAGACCTAGGAAACAATGATAGGGTTATTATATTGCATAAATAGGAGGAATTTTAAATGTCTTTTTCTGCAAACGTTAAGGAAGAATTAAGTAAAATAAACAATTTCTCAAATAAACAGGCAATAGAAGCGGAACTATATGGATATATGTTGACAATGAATATGAGTAATGAAAAAATAAAATTTCTAACAGAAAATGAGTATAATGTTAATAGGTTAAATAAGATTTTAAATAGACTTAATATAGATTATAAAATAGAAATGAACGGAAAAAATTTTTCAATAATTTTTTTAAAAAATAAAGTATTATTTGAAAAAATAGACAAAAAGAATTTAGAAGTTGAAAAAGCAATTGTAAGGGGAGCCTTTTTAGGAGGAGGCTCAATAACAGAACCAAGCTCAAGGTATCATTTAGAAATAAGACTTGAAACGAATGAAGCAAGAGAAGAATTAATTGATATTATTAAAGAGTTCGGAATAGAAGTAAAAAAACTTGAAAGAAAATATTCATACTCAATATATATTAAAGATGGGGAAGAAATATCAAAGATTTTAGCTTTAATTGGAGCAAATGGCTCAGTCCTAAAATATGAGGATATACGAGTTTTTAAAGATACAAAAAATAATGTAAATAGGAAGGTAAATTGTGAAACTGCAAATTTGAATAAGACTGTAAATGCAGGCATAACACAGATACAAGCAATAAAAAAGATAAAAAAGCAAAAGAAGTGGAACACATTGCCAAAAAACTTACAAGAGATTGCAACTTTAAGAATAGAAAATCCTGATGCAACATTAGAAGAACTTGGAAAAATGTTATCTGAACCTATTGGAAAATCTGGAGTAAATCATAGGTTAAAAAGACTTATTGAAATTGCAGAAGAATAAAAAAATAAGAAAATTGGCTTTTATAGATGTGCATATTGTAACATAAACCTTGCAATTTATGCTATATTGATATATAATATTAAATATTTAAAATCGGAGGTAAACTAAGAGTATGAACGAAAATAACAATAACGAAATTGAACAAGATGTAAATCATTTAATGCAAATTAGAAGAGACAAACTAGAGGAATTAACTAAAAACGGAAGAAATCCTTATGAGATAACAAAATTTAATAGAACACATGTAAGTAAAGAAGTAAAAGATAACTATTCAGAGCTAGAAGGAAAAGATGTAACAGTTGCAGGAAGAATTATGGCAAAGAGAATTATGGGAAAAGCATCATTTTGTACAATACAAGATAGTGTAGGAAAAATACAAAGCTATGTTAGTACAAATGACTTAGGCGAAGAAAATTATAAAGAATTTAAAACCTATGATGTAGGAGATATTATAGGAATAACAGGTTTTGTTTTTAAAACAAAAACAGAAGAAATATCAGTACATGCAAAGGAAATAACTTTACTTTCAAAATCACTTAGACCACTTCCTGAAAAATTCCATGGATTAAAAGATACAGATTTAAGATATAGACAAAGATATGTTGATTTAATAATGAATCCAGAAGTAAAGGATACTTTCTATAAAAGAAGCCAAATAATAAGTGAAATAAGAAGAATATTAGACGAAAAAGGATACTTAGAAGTAGAAACACCAATATTAAACACTATATCAGGTGGAGCTACTGCAAGACCATTTATAACTCACCATAATACTTTGGATATAGACATGTATTTAAGAATAGCAACAGAATTAAACCTAAAGAGATTAATTGTAGGTGGATATGATAAAGTATATGAAATAGGAAGAATCTTCAGAAATGAAGGTATGGATATTAGACATAATCCAGAATTTACATCAATAGAGCTTTATTCAGCTTATGAAGACTATAATGACATGATGGATATTACAGAAGAAATATTTAGAAAATGTGCAGAAAAAGTTTGCGGAAAAACTAAGATAACATACCAAGGAACAGAAGTTGACCTTGGAACAAAATGGAAAAGAATCACTATGATAGATAGTATCAAAGAGGCAAGCGGTATAGACTTTAATACAATAAACACAAACGAAGAAGCAATGAAAATTGCAAAAGAAAGAAATATTGAAGTACCTAGCGGAAAAGAAACAAGAGGAAATATAATTAGCTTATTCTTTGAGGAATATGTTGAAAAAACACTTATACAGCCAACATTTGTATATGATTATCCAATAGAAATATCACCACTTGCAAAGAAAAAGAAAGAAGACCCAAGATTAACTCAAAGATTTGAAGCATTTATCTGCGGAAGAGAATATGGAAATGCTTTCTCAGAATTAAATGACCCAATAGACCAATATGAAAGATTTAAGGAAGAAATTCAAGCAAGAGAAAATGGAGACGACGAAGCAGGAATGATGGACGAAGACTTCGTAAACGCCCTAGAAATAGGACTTCCTCCAACAGGTGGCTTAGGAATAGGAATAGATAGATTAATAATGTTATTAACAGACGAAGCATCAATAAGAGACGTCTTACTTTTCCCAACAATGAAACCTTTAAATGAAAAATAAAGGAGAGATTAAATGCTTTATAACTATAGCGAAGAAGAAATAAGAAGTAAATCTAGACTATCAATAGAGAGCATGGAAAAATGGGCTAGGACATTAATTGATTCTAAATTAAGTGAAGTATATGGAGAAGATTATTTTCACGCACAAGAAAATGGTAATAACTTAATAAAAAATGAAATAGTTGAAAAAGCAGAAAATATGAAAAAAAATAATAACGGAAGATTTCCAAAGCTTATAGATACTCTATTTTTAGATGAAATTATTACTATACTTTGCAAAGAATCATTATATAAGAAATTCTTTAAACCATGTTTAGATTATATTTATCCAGATGGAAATTCAGAAGCAAGAACTTTTTTAAAGAGAATTATACCAATTAGAAATAAACTATCTCATAGCAACCCAATATCAATAAGAGAAGCAGAGCAGGCAATATGCTATAGCAATGATTTTGTAGATGGAGTAAAAGAATATATGAAAGATATAGGAAAACAAAAAATTTATAATGTACCGAATATAATTAGAATAAATGATTCATTAGGACATGAATTTTATCCTAATAAAGATAAAAGGGTTGAAGTTATAGATATTATGAATAAAAATGAAGATGATCTTCAGGAATTTAACATTGAAGATAGATATACGATTTATTTAACATTAGACCCGTCATTTGATGAAAAAGAATATAATATAGAGTGGCAAATAAGTGGGAGAGATATAGTAGAATTTAAAAATAAAAAACAAATAAATTTAACAATAAAAGAAGATTATGTTGGAGAAGAAGCATATTTAGTGTGTACTATAGTTTCTAATAAAAAATGGCATAGATATAGTATACATGATCAAAAAATTATTTTTAGTTTTAGGGTACTCCCACCAAACTAATAAAAATGAAAAATAGGTATTAAATAATATATATTTTTTTCATTCTTAGAATTTAAGATGAGATTAATTAAATTTGATAAGTTTTAATAAATTAAATGGCGTAGCATTGAAATAACATTTTTAAGAGTAATGTAATACATTAATAGATAACAAAAATTATTAAATAAAAAAAGAAAGGTAAATTGTTTCTATGAAAGAAGAAATAAGCGATTTCTTAAAAACTGCATATAAATATGGCAAGGTAAAAGATGTAAAAGAAGCATTTGACGAATACCCAGTTGAAGAAGAATGGCATAAAGGAAAGATTGAAAATATCTTAAACGAAGAAGAGGAATCTTATAATATAAATTATGAGATTGGTGACATTGTATTTGTTAAAGAATATACCTACTCTGATGGTAAAATTGGAAGCAATCATTTATTTGTAATAATAGACCAAGATAACACAGCTGTTCCAATTGAAAATTTTGGAATGCTTATATCTTCTAATTTAGAAAAATTAAAATTTAATTCAAATAAATTATTAAAAAAAGACAATATAAATAATTTACATAAAAATAGTATAGTGAAAACAGATGTAGTATATAAAATTTTAAACGAGCAAATATTGTTCAAGATTGGAAAGGTTGATAATGAAAAAATAGAAGAATATAAGAAAAATTTTTATAATAATTTAAAAAGTAATAATGATTAATAAGTTTTAATAAATTCAATCACGTAGCCGTAAAATAGCATTTTTTAAAGTAAAAAAATAGGTAAACAATAACAATAGAGCAAATTACAACAAATTTATGCATTTGTTCTATGAAACCATTAAATTAGAACATTAGAAAAAAAGAGTTGATAGTAAATTATCAACTCTTTTAGAGTATAAAATCATAAAAAAATTATCACACAAAAGTTGACATAAAAATACGAAATATGATAGAATGTATAGCATAAAAATAAGTATATTGCAAGTTATATAATGGTAAGGAGATACTATGAGAGTAGGTTTAAAAAAAGTTGGAATTATACTATTAACTTTAATAATAGTTTTAACATTTACAGAAACAGCCGTTATTGGAATAAACAACCGGAGAAACCAGTCAAAATGATGAAATAGTCCAAAAAATCATACAAGACAATAATGATGTCTTATTAAATCCAGGAAAAGGGCTTGTTTATTATGCAAGCAGATTAACTTATGATGATGAACACAAATATAACTTTAACTGGGTTTCACAAGATATGTTAGATATATCTAAAGTTATTTATACTAGATTTGATTGGTCAGCATTGCAAAAAGAAGAGGGCGTCTTTGATTTTACGTTAATAGATGAAGCAATTGAAGATTGCATAAAATATAACAAACAATTTGCTTTTGGTGTAATGTGTGCCGATGTATCAACTGAAGAGCCTTATGTAACACCAAAATTTGTTTTTGATAAAGGTGCTAAATATAATTTAGGTGGAAATAATGGTAAACAATATATTCCAGATTGGAAAGATGAAACCTTTATAAAATATGTAAATGAATTTGCAAAAGCACTAGGAGAAAAGTATGATGGAGATCCAAATATTGCCTTTATTGATATTAGATCTTATGGAAATTATGGAGAACAACATTTATTTGGCTTAGATGTTTTAGAAGAGTCAGGTCAAGAAATAAATGAAAAAGAATATATTAAGCAAAATAGAGTAGAACCTGAATTTTTAAAAGAAAAATATATTATACCATATATGCAAGCTTTCCCAAATACGCTTTTAGTTATTCCTTGGGGAGAGGACAGTTTCAACAATGTTTATGAAGAATTAATAGACGAAGGGGTTTCATTAAGAAGAGATGGAATAATTTCATATACAAATGGTTTAGAGACATGTGCAAAAACATATGGAAAACTTCCAATGATATTTGAATATGCTAGTAAATATGAAAAGTACGAAGAAAATGGTGGAAAAGAATATTTTAATAGCAAATTAGAAGAAGCTATGCAAATGTGTAAGCCATCATATATTGAACTTGACAAATCTTGGTATAATGATGGTAATCAAGAATATTGTAGACAATTGGCAAACAAAATTGGATATTATTTAAGATTAAAAAAAGCAACTTATCATAAAGAAATAGAAGTAAATACGCCAACAGAAATGTTATTTGAATTTACAAATGATGGAATTACACCAATTTGTGAAGAATGTAGTGTATTTGTTGGACTTTTAGACCAAAATAATAATTTAGTAAAAAAATATAAAACAGATATAAACCCTAAGGCTTGGGTACCTGATACACTTTCAAAAGAAGAAATATCAGTTACTTTTGAAAATGTAGATAGCGGAAATTATAAATTAGCTGTAGGATTATACAAAAATGATGACGACGAAAATCCAACATACTTATTAGGAAGTGAAGGAAAAACAGAGGATAATTGGTATGTCTTTGGAGAAATAGAATTAAAAGGCGATAATAAATATGCTGATATATATGATTATACTGAAAAAGTAATGGAAAATCCGCCATCAATAACTCAAATTAAAGATGAAAAAAATTTAGAAGAAACTACAATATGGTATACCCCAAAAACAGAAGATGGAAATGTAAATCCATTGTATAAATCATATAATTCAAACTTAGAACCAGTTTCATGGAGAAATTCAATAATAGGTCAAAATAGCATATATTCAAAAGAAAATAAATGGCCACAATTATATTCAGTTGAATTTGCAGTAAATTGTAAAGAATTTTTTGTAAATACTTGTACTTCGTTTAGAATATTAGTAGATGAAGGAAATGGATATGAAATAACTTATCGTGATGGAATAGAGCAAACTACAAAAGAAACAGGAAGTGACTCAGATTCATTTAAAGGAATATGGTACAAAATAGAGTTTGATGAAAAAAAAGAAAGAAAAATTAGAGTAGAATTAACAGATTGCGTTTTTAATGGGGTTAGAATTAGTGAATCTGACGAAATAAAAGCTATAGAAAGACCAAGCAACTTAAAAGTTTTGTATATAGGTTCAAGTATCACAAGAGGAGGAGACCTTGCAGCATATTATTCTTGGCCAAATGTTACATCAAATATTCTAAATCTTGAATGTATAAATAATGGAGTTGGTGGAACAGGCTATGTAGCAGATACCGATGGCAAAAATGATATATATTCTGAAAGATTAGAGATATTAATAGAACAATTAAAATTGAATCCAGATGTAATAGTTCTTGAAGCAGGTCCAAATGATTATTGGAGCGGTTATAAAGCACCAGAAGTAATTGCAGAAGCTGAAAAATGTATTGATTATATAAAAAATAATACAAATGCAAAAATAATTACGATAGGAGCATATTATCCAGCTGAAAGAGTTCCAGAAGATTTAATAGAAATCAATAATAAGTTAAAAGAGCAGGCGCTAGAAAAGGAAGTGCTATTTATAGACTTA
The DNA here is from genome assembly GCA_947628715.1 of uncultured Clostridia bacterium. Taxonomy (GTDB): domain Bacteria; phylum Bacillota; class Clostridia; order TANB77; family CAG-508; genus JAAWPK01. Next base: position 9,132 of record CANRAW010000011.1, on the reverse strand, counting down.
TTAAATGGTGATACATATAAAAATAATGAAAAAATAACAATTGGAAAAGAAGGCTATATTACAGGTACTGGAGATATGGGAAATCCTAAAAATGATGGAAATGCAGATAAATATATCCTTGAGGATGGAGTACATTTATCAATTGAGGGAAATAAATATTTTGGGGAAAAATTAGCAGAAGAAATTGGAAAAATACTAGAAATAAAACCATCAACACAAAAGTATCCAAGTGAAGATAAACCAGGAGAAGACACACCGGAAACAAATACTCCAAGCGAAGATAAACCAAGCGAAGATACACCAGAAACAGATACCCCAAGTGAAGATAAACCAAGCGAAGATACACCTGAAACAGACACTCCAAGTGAAGACAAACCAGGAGAAGACACACCGGAAACAAATACTCCAAGCGAAGACAAACCAAGTGAAGATGTACCAGAAGTAGATATTCTAAGCGAAGACAAGCCAAGTGTAAATGCACCGGAAACAAATACTCCAAGTGAAGGAAATTCTAGTGAAGAAGAAAATGATACATTATTACCACATGAATTACCAAAAACAGGCGAGACTAATTTGCTACCAATCATACTAATTTCAGCAATAGTTTTAATAGCAATAGTTAATGGAATATTAATCTATAAAAATCATAAAGATATTACATAAAATTGATTAATAAAAGGTATTTAATGAATCGATAAAAACTCTATTTTTAAAATAGAGTTTTTATACATACAAGTAATTGAAATTTTTAATAATATATGATATATTAAACAAAGTTATAATATAGAGCAAATAATTGCAAAAGTTTTAATAAACAAAATAACATTTTTTAAAATGAAAATAGACTAAACAAGAATATTACAACAAATTTAAAGATTTGCTCAATAAAATCATTAAACTAAACGTAAATAATAAGGGGAGTATATGTAAAAATGAAAAATCCATATATAAAAATTGCAAGACCAGACCACTGGATAAAGCAATTATTTATAATTCCAGGAATAGTTATAGCAATTATTTTAGTAAAAGACGTAACAATAAATACTAATCTTATTCTAAAAATCATACTAGGATTTTTAGGTACATGTTTTATTGCATCAAGCAATTATGTTATAAATGAATACTTAGATGCAGAATTTGATAAATACCATCCAACAAAGAAAAATAGACCAATGGTTACAGAAAACATGAATAAAAAATTCGTTTTCTTAGAATATGCTATCTTAGCCATTTTAGGGCTAATATGTGCATGGTTTGTTTCACTCCCATTTTTTATAGTTGATGTAACATTACTTTTGATGGGAATTATATATAATGTAAAACCAATAAGAACAAAAGACATTGCTTTTTTAGACGCATTATCAGAATCAGTTAATAATGCTTTAAGACTTTTACTAGGATGGTTTATCATAACTAATGAATATCTACCGCCACTTAGCATTATTGGCGGATATTGGATGTTTGGAGCATTTTTAATGTCAATGAAGAGATTTGCCGAATATAGAATGATTAATGATAAAAAACAAGCAGTGCTATATCGTAAATCATTTGCAAAATACACAGAAGTTTCTCTATTAATTGCATCTGTTTTTTATGCACTATTATCTATTTTCCTATGTGGAACTTTTCTTATAAAATATAGAATAGAACTACTTATATGTATACCATTTTTATGTGCATTATTTTGCTATTATTTATATATTAGTTTTAAATCAGATTCAGCTGTACAAAAACCAGAAAAATTATATAAAGAGAAAAAGCTATTAATATTTTTAGCACTATTTATTATATTGTTTATTGCGCTTTTATTTATAGATATTCCGGCATTAAACAAATTATTAGATGTAACATTAATTAAATTATAGGAAAAAATACGTAGGAGAAAATAAAAATGAAAAAAATAGATATAAAAATAGATAGGGAAAAATGCTATACAATTTTAAGTTTTGTAATATTAGCAATAATGTTTGTTATAATGTGCTTAAATGCAGGAAGAGAATCATTTTGGGTTGATGAACTAGATTGGACAATAGGATTTTTAGCAAAGCCAAATTTTTTAGAAATGATAAAAGGACTATTAGAAAAATGTTATAATTTACCATTATATTATATTGCCATGTATCCTATTTATAAAATAGCACCTTATGGTGAAATATGGCTATTATTACCAAATATAATTATGGTTCTTTTAGGAGTATATATAGTAAAGAAAATAGGAGATAAAATAGGAGGAAAAGATTTAGGATTTTTAAGCCTATGTATTTCTGCAACTTCATACACATTAATTTGCAGATGTGCATTTGAATTAAGACCGTATGCCTTTTTATTCTTCTTTTCCGCTCTTACACTATATTTATATTTAAGAAAGTATGAAGAAAGTAAAAATAAAAAAATTAATCTTTTTTATGCAATATCACTTATGTGCCTTGCACTTTCACATTGGTTTGGCTGTTTAATAGTTGCATTTTATTTTATAGCAGATTTAATATTATGTATAAAAAAGAAATTTAATAAATCATTTATTATTCCATATATTTGCTCAGGAATAATTATTTGCATTTGGCTAATTATTATGTTTATTAAGAAAACAGTAGATGTAAGCAAATATTGGGCAGAGGCTCCAAATTTAAGATTAGCTTATATGGCTTTGAAATATTTACTAAGTAATAACATGCTTTGTGTTATACTATTTTTAATATCAGTTTTATTATTAGCCTTTCATATAGCAAATAAAAAATTATCAGAAAGCAAAATATATCAATTTGTACTTTTCGGAATTTGCAGTATGGTATGGACAATTGGTGTAATATTTATATATAGCCGATTCATAAACCCTGATGGGTCATTATGGTCTAATAGGTATTTTCAATGTCTATTGCCACAAGCATTTTTAATTACAGCAATACCTCTTTATGAACTATTACATTTTAAAATTACAATAGATGGTAAAGAAAGAAAAGTAGAAATAAATAATATTGAAATAAGCGAAAATGTAATGATTGTATTAATTGCCATTATTTTAATAATAATAGGAGTAAATGGTTATAGCGATGTAAATGTAAAAAATAAAGATCATGAACAACCATATAGAGAAATATCAAATGTTTTAGCAAAAAAAGAAGATATATATGAAGAAAACTGTGTAGTGTATATGGGAGTAGGTACAGAATTTTTAACATATTATTTTGAAAGACAGGAATATAATTTACCTCAAAATGTATTTGAAGGAAATAGACAGAAAATATTAAGAAGGATTGTTGAAGATGGGAAAAAAATTGAGCATGAAAAAGTAAGCTTAGATGCTTTATTAGATTATGATATAATTTATGCAATTAATATACATAAAAATTTTGACGATGAAACGTTAGAATTTTTATCTAATAATTATAATGTAACAGACATAAATAAAGAGTTAAAGATATTTAAATTTGAAAAAACTAATACTTGAAAAATGTGTAAAAACATGATAAACTTGAGCAATAAAATGAAAAGAGGAAAAGTAGATATGATAGATATAAAATTAATTAGAGAAAATCCAGAATTGGTTAAGGAAAATATAAGAAAGAAATTCCAAGAGCATAAAATAAAGTTAGTTGACGAAGTAGTAGAATTAGATAAAAAAAGCAGAGAAATATCTTCTAAAGGCGATAATCTTAGAATGAACAGAAAAAAATTAAGTGAAGATATTGGAAAACTTATGTGCGAAAACAAAAAAGAAGAAGCAGAAGAAATAAAAAAAGAAGTTGAAAAAATTAATACAGAACTAGAAGAAAATGAGAAAAAAGAAGAAGAATATAAAGCAAAAATAAAAGAAATAATGATGGTAATTCCAAATATAATGCACGAATCAGTACCAATAGGAAAAGACGATAGTGAAAATGTTGAAGTAGAAAAATTTGGAGAGCCAAAAGTTCCAGATTATGAAATTCCATATCACACAGACATAATGGAAAAATTATCAGGAATAGATTTAGACTCAGCAAGAGAAGTTGCAGGAAACGGCTTTTATTATCTAACAGGAGATATAGCAAGACTTCACTCAGCTTTATTAAGCTATGCAAGAGATTTCATGATAAATAAAGGATTTACGTATGCAATACCACCATACATGATTAGAAGTGATGTTGTAACAGGTGTAATGAGCTTTGAAGAAATGGATGCTATGATGTATAAAATAGAAGGTGAAGACCTTTACCTTATAGGAACAAGCGAACACTCAATGATTGGAAAATTTAAAGGAAAAATACTAGATAGCGAAAACTTACCATATACAATGACATCATACTCACCATGCTTTAGAAAAGAAAAAGGTTCACATGGCATAGAAGAAAGAGGAGTATATAGAATACACCAATTTGAAAAACAAGAAATGATAGTTGTATGCGAGCCAGAAGATAGCTATAAATGGTATGACAAAATGTGGTCATATACAGTTGAACTATTTAGAAGTCTTGATATACCAGTAAGAACGCTAGAATGTTGCTCAGGAGATTTAGCGGATTTAAAGGCAAAAAGCGTTGATGTAGAAGCATGGAGCCCTAGACAGAAAAAATATTTCGAAGTAGGCAGTTGCTCTAATTTAACAGATGCACAAGCAAGAAGGCTTGGCATAAGAATAAAGAAAAAAGGCGAAAAACAAACATATTATGCACATACTCTAAACAACACAGTAATTGCACCACCACGTATGCTAATAGCATTTTTAGAAAATAACTATAATGAAGATGGAAGCATAAATATTCCAGAAGTGCTAAGAAGCTACATGGGAGGAAAAGAGAAACTAAAGGCATAATAAAGAAAGGTAGCAAAATGGAAGTAAAAAATCCAAAATTTGAGATTTCTGTTGTAGAAAAAAAGCAATATCCAAATAGTGAAATTCCAGAAATTGTACTTGCTGGAAAATCAAATGTTGGCAAATCATCCTTTATAAACACATTAATAAACAGGAAAAATTTAGCAAGAACAAGTAGTGAGCCTCGGAAAAACAAGACAAATGAATTTTTATAATATAGACGAAAAATTCTATTTTGTTGATTTACCACGGATATGGATTTAGCAAAATGCCAAAAGAAGAACAGCAAAAAGTTCGGTAGATTTGTAGAGGAGTATTTGTTTACAAGAAAGCAAATAGGCTTAATAATCTTGATAGTAGATATAAGACATGACCCAACAGAAAATGATAAATTAATGTATGCATATATAAAAAATACAAATAAACCGCATTTAATAGTTGCAAATAAAGCCGATAAAATTGCAAAAACGAAGATAAATGATGCAATATTAAATATACAAAAGGTACTAGGTGTTAAAGAAAAAGAAGATATAATACCATTTTCTTCAGAAAGAAAAATATATATAGAAGATACATGGAAGAATATATTAACTAGGAGTGAGATTAAAATTGAAACTAGGGGCTGACAATGAAACTTTAGCGGAAAATAAAGTATTAATATTATATCTATTATCAATAATAGACAAGCCCATCAACAATGATGGATTATATAGGTTAGTTTTATCAATACAAGATATGAACTACTTTTATTTTCAGCAGTTTTTAATCGACTTAGAAAATAACAAATACATAATGAGCTATGAAAAAGACGAGGGAACAGTCTATGAAATTACAGAAAATGGTAAAAATACTTTAAGTTTAACTCTTGATATGTTACCAGGAATCATAAAATTAAAAGTTGATAAAACAATAAAAGGTGAACTAAAAGAAATAAGAAATGAAGAAACTGTAAGAGCAGAATTCATACCACTTAGTAAAAAAGAATTTATCGTAAAATGTAAATTGGTAGAAAATAATAATGTAACTTTTGAGATACAAAGTTTTGCATCATCGAGGGAACAAGCAGTAAGAATAGTACAAAATTGGGAGCAAAATGCAAATAAAATTTATCCAGCAGTTATACAAATGTTAAATGAGACAGAAGAAGAAAATAAAGAAGAAGAGCCATAAGAAAGGATTGATAAATAAATGGCAAAAAATGAAGATTTCGTAAAAGACATAGCAAATATAGACGAAGACTTTGCACAGTGGTATACAGACATTGTGAAAAAGGCAGACTTGGCAGATTATGCTGATACAAAAGGCTTAGTTGCAATAAAGCCTTATGGATTTGCAATATGGGAAAATATAAAAAACTATGCAGATAAATTATTTAAAGAAACAGGAATACAAAATGTATATTTCCCATTACTAATACCAGAAAGCCTTTTACAAAAGGAAAAAGACCATGTAGAGGGATTTGCACCAGAAGTTGCATTTGTAACAGAAGCTGGAGGAGAAAAGCTAGACGAAAAATTGTGTATTAGACCAACTTCAGAAACTGTATTTTCAACTTTATATGCAAAATGGCTAAAATCATGGAGAGATTTACCAATGGAATATAACCAATGGTGCAGTGTATTAAGATGGGAAAAGGAAACAAGACCATTTTTACGTTCACGCGAATTTTTATGGCAAGAAGGACACACAATACATGAAACAGAAGAAGAAGCAAAGGCTAGAACGTTAAAAATGCTTGAAATATATGCAGATATTGTAGAAAATATGTTAGCAATTCCAGTATTAAAAGGAAGAAAAACAGAAAAAGAAAAATTTGCAGGAGCAGAAGAAACATATACAATAGAAACACTTACAAGAGATGGTAGAGCATTGCAATCTGGAACTAGCCACTATTTCGGACAAAACTTTACAAAGCCATTTGAAGTAAAATTCCAAAATAGAGAAGGAAAAGAAGAATATGCTTACCAAACATCATGGGGAATCAGTACAAGACTTGTTGGAGCATTAATAATGGCACATGGAGACGAAAGAGGACTAAAATTACCACCAAAAGTTGCTCCAATACAAATTAGAATAATACCAATAGCACAGCATAAAGAAGGCGTATTAGAAAAAGTAAAAGAGCTAAAAGAAAGATTACAAAAAGAATTTAGAGTAGAAATAGATGCAAGAGAACAAGTTACGCCTGGATATAAATTTAATGATTGTGAATTAAAAGGAATACCAGTAAGAATAGAAATGGGACCAAGAGATATAGAAAACAATCAATGTATAATAGTAAGGCGTGATACACTAGAAAAAATAACAGTAAAATTAGACGAACTTGAAGAAAAACTTAAAGACATAATGGAAGATATACAAAAGAATATGTATAATATTTGCAAAAAAAGGATGGAAGAAAAAACAAGTATTGCAAGAACACTAGAAGAATTCGAAGAAAAAATAAATACAAATCAAGGATACATAAAAGCAATGTGGTGTGGAAGTGCAAAATGTGAGGATAAAATAAAGGAAAGAACAGGTGCTCACTCAAGATGTATACCAGAAAAATCTGAAGAAATTTCAGATGTATGTGTATGCTGTGGAAAAAAAGCCAAAGAAATGGTTTACTGGGGAAGACAATATTAAAAGAAAAATAGTATGTGCCTTAGAAAGGAAGATTTAAACATGGAAATAATTGATGGAAAAGCACTTGCAAAAAACGTTAGAGAAAATTTAAAACAAGAGGTAGAAAATTTAAAAAAAGAAGGTATAATACCTAAATTTGCCGTAATACTTGTTGGAAGCGATAAAGCATCACAGATATATGTAAAAAATAAAAATAAGGCATCGGAAGAATTAGGTATTGAATACGAAGAAGTCTTGCTTGGCGAAGAAACAAAAATGTCAGAGCTATTAGAAAAAATAGACGAGCTTAATAATAGAAATGATATTCATGGAATATTATTGCAAAGCCCTATACCAAAGCATTTAGATATAAATAAAGCATTTAAAAGAATATTACCTTCAAAAGACATAGACGGCTTTAATCCAGAAAATGTAGGAAAACTATGCTTAAATCAAGACACATTTGTATCATGTACACCTTATGGAATTATGAAAATGTTTGAGGCATATAATATTCCATTAGAGGGAAAACATGCTGTAATAATAGGAAGAAGCAATATTGTTGGTAAACCAATGGCATTAAGTTTACTTAATAAAAATGCAACAGTAACTATATGTCACTCAAAGACCAAAAATTTAAAAGAAATAACAAGCAATGCTGATATACTTGTTTCAGCTATAGGAAAGAAACACTTTGTAACAGCTGATATGGTAAAACAAGGGGCAGTTGTAATAGATGTTGGAATAAACAGAACAGAAGATGGAATATTTGGAGATGTAGATTTTGAAAATGTCAAAGAAAAAGCGTCATATATTACGCCGGTTCCAGGGGGAGTGGGACCTATGACAGTTGCAATGCTTATGAACAATGTTGTTAAAAGCGCAAAAATGAAAAAGTTAGAAATGTAATTTTTTGTGGAAGGCATAAGAGAAAGGATGCCTTCAAAATGAAAATATTAGAAAAAGATAACAAATATTATCCTAAAAGTTTATTAAGAATACCAGAACCACCAAAAAGATTATATGTTTTAGGAGATTATAAAATATTAAATGATTTCGCAATTGCTATAATTGGAACAAGAAATTGTACAAAATATGGCGAAGAAATTGCAAAATCTTTATCATATAATTTGGCAAAATACAATATAAATGTTGTAAGTGGATTAGCAAGAGGAATTGATACTTTTGCACATAAAGGAACAATAATAGGAAAAGGCAAAACTATTGCAGTTCTTCGGAGGAGGATTTAACCATATATATCCAAGGGAAAATGTAGAACTTGTAAAAAATATAATAGATACAGGTGGTGCAGTTATTAGCGAATATGCAGAAGAAGAACTTTCATTACCGGAAAATTTCCCAATGAGAAATAGAATAATTAGTGGAATAAGTAATGGAGTTGTTGTAGTAGAAGCGGGAAAAAGAAGCGGAAGTTTTATAACTGTCGATTGTGCCTTAGAATATGGAAAAGAGGTATTTGCAGTCCCAGGAGATGTAAATAGTATAAAGTCAAAAGGAACTAATGAACTAATTAAGCAAGGAGCAAAATTAGTTGAAAATGTATATGACATTTTAGAAGAATTTTTGTAACAAAAAATTCACATAAAAATTATTGAAAAGCTAAAATTAATATGGTATAATTCATATAATGAATTTAAAGGAGACTAACTATTAAAAGTCAAGACTTTTTATAAAAAATATAAAATTGGAAAAAATCCCATGCCAAAAAGGCC
>CANRAW010000010.1 GCA_947628715.1 uncultured Clostridia bacterium | reverse complement strand
TAGTGTAAATCAATAAATTTAATTATACTACAAATTTTTTTATAGAAATTTGTTTCACATCATTGACATATATACATAAAAAATCATAAAATTTTGCTGAAATATGTTGAAAAGTTCGTCTGTATATGTTAAAATATTTAAGAAAGTCATAAAGTTATATACTTTACGACTCTTTTTTCTTTTGTATATAATTCCAAGAATCTCTACACATATCTTTTAAATCTCTTTTAGCTTCCCAACCTAGTTCAGCTTTAGCTTTGCTAGGGTCTGCATAACATGTTGCAATATCTCCATCACGTCTTGGTGCAATTTTATATTTTACTTTTTGTCCTGTTGCCTCTTCAAAATTTCTAACAATATCTAAAACACTGTATCCTTTTCCTGTACCCAAGTTATATATATATAATCCGCTTCTATCTAATTTTTGTAATGCTTTCATGTGACCAATGCTTAAATCAACAACGTGTATATAATCTCTTACTCCTGTTCCATCTGGTGTATCATAATCATTTCCAAAAACTGATAATATTTCTAGCTCTCCTGATGCAACTCTAACAATGTAAGGCATTAAATTATTTGGAATACCTTGTGGCTCTTCTCCAATTAATCCTGAACTATGTGCACCTACAGGATTAAAATATCTTAATATGCATATATTCCATGTATTATCAGATTTGTATAAATCTGTAAGTATTTGTTCTATTTGTAATTTTGATGTACCATAAGGATTTGTAGTTCCTCCTGTCTTAGATTCCTCTGTAATAGGTACTTTCTCAGGATTTCCATATACAGTTGCAGATGAACTAAAAATAAATCTTTTAACTCCATATTTTTTCATTGTCTGTAAAAGTATTATCGCTCCAGTTACATTATTATAGTAATATTCTAAAGGCTTTTGTACTGATTCTCCTACCGCCTTAAATCCTGCAAAATTAATAACTGCATCTATTTTATTTTCTTCAAATACCTTTTCTAGTTTTTCTCTATCTTTATAATCAAATTTATAAAACTCAAAATCTTTATTAGTAATTTTCTTTATCGCATTTAATACATTTTCATTACTATTAGAAAAGTCATCAATTATAACAATTTCATATCCAGCATTTAATAGTTCTACAGCAGTATGACTTCCTATATATCCAGCTCCTCCTGTTAATAAAACCTTCATAATATATCCATCCTTTCTAAGATACTAACTTTACCTTTTTCAAACATTATATCATAAAAATAAAAAAATCAATAGTTTTTTCGAAAATTGTCAAATAATATTTACATAAAAAGGCATTTTGTGGTACAATAAGTATATATTGTAATTATGTGGAGGTATCAAATGAAAAGTAATGAAAAAATACTTATTCTAGATTTTTATGGACAATATAATCAATTAATCGCAAGACGTGTTAGGGAATGTAATGTTTATTCTGAAATTGTTCCTTTTAATACAAGTATAGAAAAAATAAAAGAAATGGCTCCAAAGGGAATTATCTTTACTGGAGGTCCTTCTAGTGTTTATGAAGAAAATGCCCCAATGGTAGACAAAGAAATATTTAATCTTGGAATTCCTATTTTGGGAATTTGTTATGGTCTTCAATTGATAAGCTATTTATTAGGAGGAAATGTTGAAAGAGCAGATAAAAGAGAATATGGAACAACTAAGGTAAGTTTAGATAATACCTCTCCCCTTTTTGCAGGATTTGATACAGAAAATGATTGTTTAATGACTCATACAGACTTTGTAGAAAAAATGCCAGATGGATTTAAGAAAATTGCATCTACAACAGATTGCCCAATAGCAGGTATGGCAAACGATGTAAAAAAGATATATGGAATACAATTTCACCCAGAAGTAAATCATACAAAAAATGGTACAAAAATTATAAATAATTTCTTAGATATATGTGGATGTAAAAGAGATTGGAATATGTCTTCATTTGTAGAAGATTCTGTTGCAACTTTAAAGGAAAAAATTGGAGACAAAAAAGCACTATGTGCATTATCTGGTGGAGTTGATTCTTCTGTTGCAGCTGTTCTTTTAAATAAAGCAATTGGAAAAAATTTAACATGTATATTTGTTGACCATGGTCTTCTAAGAAAAAATGAAGGCGACGAAGTTGAAAAAGTATTTAGAGAGCAATATGATATAAATCTAATTAGAGTTAATGCAAAAGACAGGTTCTTATCTAAACTTTCAGGAATTTCTGACCCAGAAACAAAGAGAAAAATAATTGGTGAAGAATTTATTAGAGTTTTTGAGGAAGAAGCTAAAAAAATAGGAAAAGTAGACTTTTTAGTACAAGGCACTATCTACCCTGATGTAATTGAAAGCGGTGCTTCTCGGAAAAGGACAAACTATTAAAAGCCATCATAACGTTGGTGGACTTCCTGACTATGTTGATTTTGAGGAAATAGTAGAACCTCTTAGAGATTTATTCAAAGACGAAGTCAGAAAAACAGGTTTAGAGCTTGGTATTCCTGAAAACTTAGTATATAGACAACCTTTCCCAGGTCCAGGACTTGCAATAAGAATTATCGGAGATATTACTGAAGAAAAATTAGATATACTTAAGGAAGCTGATTTTATCTTTAGAGAAGAAATTGCAAAAGCTGGCTTAGATAGAACTTTAAATCAATATTTTGCTGTTCTAACTAATTTAAAATCCGTAGGTGTTATGGGAGATGTTAGAACATACAGCTATACCCTAGCTTTAAGAGCTGTTGAAACTTCTGATTTCATGACTGCAACATGGGCAAAAATTCCTTATGATATTTTAGAAAAAGTTTCAACCAGAATTGTAAATGAAATAAAAAATATAAATAGAGTTGTATATGATATAACTTCTAAACCACCTGCAACTATTGAGTGGGAATAATTAAAAGGAGGCATAATATGGACAATAGATTTCAAGAATTTAGAAATCAATATAAGATACCAGAAATAACAACCAATCTTATGGGAGAATTTAGCCCAAATAAAACAGCTAGGGATATTTATCTTCAACAATTAGTTGAATTTTCTGAGCTTGTTAAAGATACTCCAAATAAAGATTTAATTGCTTTTAAGGACCCTATGGTCCAAGATCTTGTTGATTATATTATGGCAGCAATAGTTATAGAAAATGAAAGAATTAATGATTCAGATGTATTCCCTATTCAAATATATCGTAGATATAAGTCTAATGATAGTATGGCTAAAAAAATCGAAGAATGGTCTGGACGTGAGGAAAAGAAAGGTGCACAAGTTACTGACTATCTAGGATTTAGAGTTGTTCCAGAAGCGGAACATTCTGTTTTTTATGGCGATAGCGACCCAGTTTTGCAAGAAATGATAGATAGAAGAGAATCAATGAGATTATATCTTGCTGAAAGATATAAAGAGCTTTCTACTTCACCTGAAATGACATTTAATGATTATCGTTTAAAATGCAAAGAAGTATTAAGTAAACTAAAAACAGTTTTCCCTAAAGAAGCAACAACTAGAATTGAATATTATGATAAATTAGCAGAAACAATTGACGAAGATTACAATACATATACAACTATGCTAGACGATGCAGATGAAAAGTTAACCCTTCAAGATATTTCTGAACTTACACATGTAAATATTAAAAGCCTACTTACAGAGCTTACTTCACAATATCCAAATGAAGTTATGCTATATAAACTTCATAAAGATTTGATTAATACTTTTGAAAATAGTGAATTATTAAGGGCACTTGGAATTACTATGTCAAATGATCCTAATAGAACAAAACATAAAAGTACACCAAACGGTTATAGATCTGAGTTTATAGGCTTAGATTTAAGTATAAAGTTAAAAGATGGTAGAATAATTACTCTTCCTATAGAGTGTCAAGTTCAAACACAAGAGCAATATAGAGATGGTAAAGCAGGCTTTGCTTCACATAGTAAATTAGAAGGAAAAAAAGTTCTTTTAAAGTCTTTACCTAAAAAAGGAGATGGAAAGGCATATACAGATGTAAACGGTGCTCTAGAAGAATATAGACAATTTTTACATCATATAATGAACATTTCTCCTTCTTTTGCCATCGCCAAAAAAACAGGTGATGATTTCGAAAATGAACGTGTTAATGTTACTCCTTATGATTTATATGAAGCATTTCGATTAGTTTCAAGTGTGCCAAAAGATAACAGCACATATTTTAGAATATATTCAAAATATCTAAATGATTTATACGAAAGACGTGATGAATTATTACCAAGTGGCACTGAACTTTTACCAAAATATATAAGATATGAAGATATTCCAAATCCTAACTCTGATTATAAAGCATTTAGTTCATTTTTCGCTACCCTTCGAGAATCTTTGGGTGGAACTCTTGATTATGAAAGAGAAATAAAAGAAAATGACGGAGATTCAAAAAAAGAAGATACCGTGCGTGATATATAATTTGTAAGATACCTTTAAACCGCTTCCAAAATTAAATTATCGGAAGCGGTTTTCTTTTTAATTTTTATAAGAATTGTCTATTTCTTTTAATATAACATCATGAGCTTTTCCTTCTGATATACTTACATCAGATACTAAAGTCAATCTTGCTTTTTCATGTAATTCTGGAATTGATGTAGCACCACAATTACACATTGTTGATTTTATTTTTAATACAGTTACGTCTAAGGTATCTTTTAAAGGTCCTGCATAAGGAATATATGAGTCAACTCCTTCTTCGAAAGATAATTTATCCTTATCTCCACCTAAATCGTATCTTTGCCAATTCTTAGCACGATTTGAGCCTTCTCCCCAATACTCTTTTACATAATTGTTACCTATTTTTAAAACTCTTGTTGGGCTTTCATCAAATCTTGCGAAATATCTTCCCATCATTACAAAATCAGCTCCTAGAGCAAGTGCTATTGTTATATGATGGTCATGTACTATACCTCCATCAGAGCAAACAGGAATATATACACCCGTTTCTTCAAAATATTTATTTCTTTCTGCAACTACATCTATTAATGCACTTGCTTGTCCACGGCCTATTCCCTTTGTTTCTCTTGTGATGCAGATGGAACCTCCACCAACTCCTACTTTTATAAAGTCAGCTCCAGCTTCTGCTAAGTATCTAAATCCTTCAGCATCAACAACATTTCCAGCACCAATTTTTACATTGTCTCCATATCTTTCTCTTACAAATTCTATTGTTCTTTTTTGCCAAATTGAGTAACCATCAGAAGAATCCATACATAAAATATCAACGCCAGCATCAACAAGTGCAGGTATTCTTTCTTCATAATCTCTTGTATTGATTCCAGCTCCTACTATATAGCATTTATTTTCGTCTAATAATGAGTTTGGATTATTTTTTCTCTCTTCATAGTCTTTTCTAAATACTAAATATTTTAGATTTCCTTCTTCTGTCAATACTGGTAGACAATTAATTTTATTACTCCAGATTATATCATTAGCTTCTGATAAAGAAATACCTTTTTTAGCAGAAATTGTATCTTCTGCTTTTGTCATATAATTATCTATTGGAGCATCTAAATCGTCTTTAGATGGTCTGTAGTCTTTATCTGTAACTATACCTAAGAATTTTCCATTTGCAGTTCCATCGTCTGTTACAATTACTGTTGAGTGTCCTGTTTGTTTAGATAAAGCCATTACTTCTCTTAAAGATGTTCCACTTTTTACATTTGAATCACTTATTACAAATCCTGCTTTATGTTTTTTTACACGATATACCATTTCTGCTTGAGATTCTATAGATTGAGCTCCATATATAAAGCTCATTCCACCCTCTCTTGCTAAAGCAATTCCCATTTTTTCTCCTGATACAGATTGCATAATTGCTGAAACCATAGGTATATTTGCAGAATATTTAGGTGTTTCTCCCTTTTTATATTTAACAAGTGGAGTTTTTAGCGATACATTTGATGGAATACATTCTTCTGTTGTTAAATTTGGTAATAATAGAAATTCATTAAATGTTCTTGAAATATCTGGTAAAATCTTTGCCATATTTTATTTCCCCCTTTATTTTACTAAATTCATTGTATCTCTTGCAATTACAAGTTCCTCATTAGTTGGTATTACAAATACTCTAATCTTAGAATCTTTAGTTGAAATTTCAACTTCTTTTGCTCTTATATTGTTTTTCTCTTCATCAATTTTTACACCCATATATGCTAAATTATCACATATACCTTTTCTTGTTTTAAACTGATTTTCTCCAACACCAGCTGTAAATACTATTGCATCTAGTCCTTGTAAAGTTACTGTATATTTAGCAATAAATTGAGCAACTAAATAATTGTAATTGTCGAGTGCAAGTTTAGCTCTTTCATTTCCATTATCTGCAGCTTCTTGAATATCTCTGAAATCAGGGCTGATTCCTGATATTCCTAAAGCACCCGATTTTTTATTTAATATTGTATCGATTTCGTCAATTGATACATGTACATTTTCCATTAAATATTTTACTATTGCAGGGTCTAAATCACCACATCTAGTTCCCATAGGTATTCCACCAAGAGGAGTTAAGCCCATACTTGTATCAAGACATTTTCCATCTTTTATTGCTGCAAGTGATGCTCCTTGTCCTAAGTGGCAAGTAATAATCTTTAAGTCTTTTTCTCCGCCTAATAGTTCTATTGCTCTTTCTGAAACAAATCTATGTGATGTACCATGTGCACCATATCTACGAACTGCATATTTTTCATAATATTCATAAGGAAGCGGATATATATATGCCTTTTTAGGCATTGTTTGATGGAAAGCTGTATCAAATACAGTTACCATTGGTACTCCCTTCATTAATTTTTGACATGCTTCTATTCCTAAAACAGCTGCGTGATTGTGAAGTGGTGCTAAAACAGCTGCCTTTTTTATTTCTTCTATGACATTATCGTCTACTAAAGTTGAATGTGTAAAATGTTCTCCACCATGAACTACTCTATGACCAACAGCATCAATTTCTCCTAAGTCATGAATTACTCCATATTCTTTATTTGTAAGTTGTTCTAGAACAACTTTTATAGCTTCCTCATGGTTCTTAACAGGACATTCTATAACGTGCTTTTCTTCTCCTACTTTATGTGTTAGAAATGAGTTATCTTGTGCTATTCTTTCAAAATTTCCTTTTGCTATAACCTGTTCATTTTGCATATCTATTAATTGATATTTTAAAGACGAACTTCCTGAATTTAAAACTAAAATTTTCATTATATATTTTTCCTTTCAATCTTATTTATATTTATGCTTGTTGTTCTGCTTGAACAGCAGTTATTGCAATAACTCCAACTATATCTGATGCTGAACAACCTCTTGATAAATCATTTACTGGTTTTGCAATTCCTTGGCATAAAGGTCCATAGGCTTCTGCTTTTGCTAATCTTTGAACTAATTTATATGATATATTTCCAGTGTTTAAGTCTGGGAAAATAAGTGTATTTGCTTTTCCTGCAACCTTGCTTCCTGGTGCTTTGCTTTTTGCAACTTCTGGTACAATTGCAGCATCTAATTGTAATTCACCATCAACTGCAATTTCAGGTGCTTTTGTTTTAACAAGTTCTGTTGCTTGTATAACTTTATCAACAAGTTCAGATTTTGCACTTCCATAAGTTGAATATGAAAGCATTGCAACTTGTGACTTTTTGCCAACTAATTGTTCAAAACTTTTGCTTGACGAAATAGCAATTTCTGATAATTCATCTGCTGTTGGATTTTGATTTAATCCACTATCTGCAAATACAAAAGTTCCATTTTCTCCATATATGCAATCTGGCACACACATTACAAAAAATGCAGATACAAGTTTTGTACCAGGAGCTGTCTTTAATATTTGTAGAGCTGGTCTTAAAGTATCAGCTGTTGAGTGTGCAGCACCTGAAACAAGTCCATCTGCTTTATTTAATTTTACCATCATCATTCCAAAATAAACAGAATCTTTCATTAATTCTTGTGCTTTTTCTATAGTTACACCTTTTTCTTTTCTTAATTCATAAAACTTTTCTACATATTCGCTATATTCTGGAGAATTTTCTGGATCAACGATTGTTGCTTTTTCTAGATTCAAATTTTTTGTTTTTGCAAGTTCTAAGATGTCTTTTTCTTTTCCTACTAAAATAATTTTCGCAAAACCTTCTTTTAAAACTGTATTTGCTGCTTCTAGTGTTCTAATGTCGTTTGCTTCTGGTAATACAATAGTTTTCATGTTCTGCTTTGCTTTATTTTTCATTTCTTCAATAAATGACATATTTTTCTCCCTTCAAAATTATTTTATATATTATATAGCAAAATCAAGTAAAAAACAAGTCTTTATTGAGAAAAAAGTAAAATCTAAAAATTATAATTTTGGAAATTGGACACAGCAAATTTTTTTGGTGCGAGTAATGGGACTTGAACCCATACGTGTTACCACACACGCCCCTCAAACGTGCCTGTCTGCCAGTTCCAGCATACTCGCATTATATATTTTTAAGTAAATCTATAAGCCGGGTTCTGTCGTGAATAGTCATTTATCTCGAATATATATTACTATATATCTCTAGCCGCTTGTTTTAAGGAACCGACGAGCAGTCTTATGTCCTTAGTTTTGCGTTGCTCCAGATGGGGTTTACACTGACCCAGTATGTCACCATACCAGCGGTGAGCTCTTACCTCGCCTTTTCACACTTACCTAAAAATTTTAGGCGTTTTTTTTCTGTTGCACTTTCCTTGAGGTCTCCCTCACTGGACGTTATCCAGCATCTTTGCTCTGTGGAGCCCGGACTTTCCTCATATACAAAAAAGTATACGCGACTATTCAATTTACTCTAGGTTTTATTTTAACCTTTTTTAGGGCTTTTGTCAAGAATTTGTATCTTGCAAGAGATAGCTTTTTTATGTAATATATTATATAATACTATATTGAAAGGATTTATATTATGGATTTGTTTTATAAAGTTGTAGATAAAAAATATTCTAATTTAAAAGAAGTTATAAAAGCAGAGTTCAATATATCTTCTAGATTATATATAAAATTAAGAAATGCCAAAAAGATTTACTTAAATCGGGAAAACTGAATTTTCTTGTGAAGAACTTTCTTTACATGATACAGTTGAAGTTGAACTAGGTTTTCATGAAGAAAGCCCAAACATTGTAAGTACAAAAATGAAGCTTGATATTCTTTATGAGGATAAATATTTACTTATATTAAATAAACCAGCTGGAATAGCTATTCACCCATCTATTAGGCATTTTGAAAATACTCTTTCAAATGGAGTTAAGTATTATTATGATACTATTTCTTTAGATAGAAAAATACGAATAGTTAATAGGCTTGATAAAGATACTTCTGGTGTTGTTATTTTTGCTAAAAATGAATACATACAAGATTCACTTATATATCAGATGCAAAATGGACTTTTTAAAAAGGAATATATTGGTATTGTTCAAGGATATGTTAAAGAAAATTCTGGCATTATAAATGCACCTATTGCACGAAAAGAAGGAAGTATCATAGAAAGATGTGTAAGTGATACTCGGAAAAGAAGCAGTTACTCATTTTGACATTATAAGTAAAAATGAAGAATTTAGTGTTTTACATTTTGTTTTAGAAACTGGTCGAACCCACCAAATACGCGTCCATTTGCAGTATATTGGTCATCCACTTTTAGGTGATACGCTTTATGGGCAAAGTTCTCCTTTTATTGATAGACAAGCCTTGCACGCATATAAGGTAAGTTTTATTCATCCTATAACAAAAGAAAATATATCTATAGAAGCACCTATCCCCGAGGATATGAGCAAATTAGTTCAAAAATGAGAGTTCAAAATCTGAACTCTCATTTTCTATCATTTATTATCTCTTCAACAATTTGTATTGCATTACTTGCAGCGCCTTTTCTTAAATTATCAGCAACAACCCACATATTAATTCCACTTTCTACACTAAAATCTCTTCTTATTCTTCCAACAAATACTTCATCATGTCCTGATGCTTTTATTGCCAAAGGATATATATTGTTTTTGCAATCGTCTTCTACTATTATTCCTTTTGATTTTCTTAATTCTTCTTTTAATTCTTCTAAATCAAAATTCTTTTCAAACTCTACATTAATAGCTTCACTATGTGAATTCATAACTGGTACTCTTACTGTTGTTGCAGTAATTCGTAAATCAGGTCTGTTTAATATTTTTCTTGTTTCGTTTATCATTTTTTCTTCTTCTTTTGTATATCCATTTTCTAGAAATATATCTATATGTGGTAGGCAGTTATTTATTATTGGATATGGAAATTTTTGTAATTTATAATTTTCTTCATTACCTTGCTTTAAATCTTTTATCCCATTTAATCCTGCGCCTGATACTGCTTGGTAAGTAGAATATACTATTCTTTTTATTTTATATTTATCGTCTAATATTTTTAATGGAACTACGGCTTGTATTGTAGAACAATTAGGATTTGCTATTATCCCTTTATTATTCTTTATTTCCTCACTGTTAACTTCAGGAACTATGAGAGGAACATCTTTATCCATCCTCCATGCACTGCTATTATCTACTACAATGCAACCTTTACTTACTGCAATTGGAGCATATTTTTTTGATGTTTCTCCACCTGCTGAAAATATTGCAAAATCAAAGCCTTCGTCAAAGGAATCTTCCTTTAATTCTCTTACAGTATATTCTTTTCCCATAAATTCGATTTTCTTTCCTGCTGACTTATATGAAGAAAAGAATACATATTCAGAAATTGGTAAATCTTTTTCCTCTAATACCTCCCTTGCTACTCTTCCAACAACCCCAGTTGCTCCAACTAATGCTAATTTATATTTCCTTTCATTTGACTTCATTTTTTAAGTCCTCCTACTTCCTAAAAAACAAATCATGCAAAAATCTAATACAAGCATTTACATCAGTTTCATTTACAGTAACTGATATTCGCATATTTGTTTTATCCAAGTTATTAAACTTTAGATTGTTTTTATTTAAGACCTCAATAACTTTATCCTTTGTTTCCTCTGCTATATCTATTCCTACAAGCGATACAACATTTTTATTTGATGTAACTCCTGTAATCTTAGGTAAGTTGCAACATTTGTTATAGAAGTTTGAGACAGTTGTTCCTTTCCCTTCTGACATACTTGATTTTACTATTAACTTGATACCATTTTCTTTTGCCATTTTTACACATTTATTATGAAGTACACTAGCACCTAAATTTGAAAACTCAAGCATTTCGTCATAAGAAATATTTTCTAGTTTTACTGCTTTATTAACAATTCTTGGATCGGCTGTATATATCCCATCAACATCTGTATATATTTCACAGCTATCAGCATTTAATGCTGATGCAATTGCAACTGCAGTTGTATCTGAACCGCCTCTGCCAAGTGTTGTATAATTATTATCTTCGTCTATTCCCTGAAAGCCTGTAATAATAACGATTTTGCCTTCATTAAGTTCTTTTTCTATCCTATCAGTTTCTATTTTTATAACTTTTGCATCACCATAGTTATTATCTGTAATCATTCTAACTTGAAAGGCATTTAGTGAAATTGCTGGTATTCCTAATTTATCAAATGCCATTGCCATTAATGCTACTGAAATTTGTTCTCCGACTGTAAATAACATATCCATTTCTCTTGGTGGTACATTTTGGCTTATTTCGTTTGCTTTTGAGATTAGCTCGTCTGTAAAATATCCCATTGCAGAAAGAACTAAAACGATTTTGTTTCCTTTTTTATAATCTTCTATACATTTATTTGCTACATTAAATATTTTATCTTTATCTGCAACAGAAGTTCCTCCAAATTTTTTAATCATTAACATTTTAAGTCAACCTCTTTTATTAGTTTATTTATACTATATTATATTATCAATTATAAAAAAAGGTTTGTCAATATTTTTATTTATTTTTATGTCACGTTTTCGAAAAAAAAGCAGATAAATGAGATATTTTCATTTATCTGTTTAGTTAAAAAATTATTTTAAAGATATATGTATATTTTCTACGTTTGCATTTAGCTCTCTTGAAATTATGTTTTGTATTTGTGCAACTTCTTGATTTTCAAGTTTTTCCTTTCCAATTATTACGCTTACACTTTCCCCATTTACAAATATTACGCTATTTTCAAAGCCTTTGGTTTTTAATAAATTTTCGGTAATCATTATAGCATTTTGAATAGAATTTATTTTATTAATCTCTTCTTGTGCAACAGTTTTTGCCGTAGTTAATTCACTTGAGCTATTTAATATTTCTTGATACCTTTCTATCATTTGTGAATACATAATATTTCTCTCAAGTTTTGATGTTGTAAAATAATCTGTTTCTGCATTTGTATTAGTTTCTTCTATTTTTTGTTCTTCCTCACTAATTGTATTATCTTTTGTCTCTTCCTGCATATTGCTTGTATCCTCTACTATATTTGCATTTACAAGCTCTGCATCACCAATTGAAGCTACTTCTGTTCCCTCTCCATTTACTTCTAATGCTTCTCCGATTATTATGGACTAAAGACGCATCATAATTAAGATATCCTGCTGTAATCAGCATAAGAGAAATAACTAAAATAGCGAGTTGATTTTTCTTTAAAATCTTCATAAAAACTCTTCCTTTCTTTTTAATTCATAGAAAATACTTGAACTTTATGAGTCGGAACGCCAGTAACTGCTTCTACTGCTGAAATTATATTTGTTTTTACATTAGCATCTTGTGCTCCCTCAGCTGTTACAATGACTCCTTCTATTTTAGGATTTACAATAGTTTTTGTTGCTGGAATATTGACTCCCCCTTCTTCAGTAAAAATTACTTCTTTGCTGACTTTTTCTTCATTTGATGTTCTACTTCCTCCCTCTGAATCAGTTTCAGATACATTAGATACAGTATTATTTTCATTATACATTGCAATAACTTCACTTGACTGTGAATATGTAACTAAAACATTTACTTTCCCGTACGCCTGCCATCGTGCTTAAAATACTTGCAATTTTTTGTTCTAAATCTGTTCCATCTGTTATCTTTTCTTTTCCTTCCGTATTCTGTGCTAATTCTTTATACAAACTATCATAATTATTTTTTTCTTTTTTATCTTCTTTTAGTATAGTATTTATTGCAATTAATGTTACAATCAAAACAATTAAAAACACAACTAGGTTTTCGATTTTCTTTTTGTCTTTTTTGGGATTTTCCTCAGAATTTTTACTAAAAAATTTATTTTTTAATTTATTCATTTGTTCCTTAATCATAGATTAAATTTCCTCCTTATATTGAATTAATGTATATTTCTTCATAAGTAATTCCATAATTGTTTTGTATTAATTCTTTTATCTTCTCAATCTCTTGAAATGATAAATCATTTTCTCTTTCCTTTAACTTGCCTATTTCTATTTTATTTATAGCTATTTCATTATCACTTTTTTTGCCATCCTTACTTATTGATAAATCTAATTTTGTAATTGAACCATTTTCTAAATCTAATTTCATGGAAATACTATTCACATGAAATCCCATTTCTTCTATGTCATTTTTCATTTGCTTTTTTATCTCTGTTTTAAAAGTATCTTCCATTGCGTTATTAGATATATCAGAATCTACTTTTGTATTAAAATATTTTTCATATTCAGAATAATCTATTTTCAAATCTTTTCCAACTGCTAGAGTAATTACCGGTGAAATTACTGTATATAATATATATATTCCAATTAATGTTTTTATGTAATTTTTAGAATTACCATTTGGAAGTATCATTTCCAGAATTGTTCCAATTATTACTGCAATTATAACTTGTTCTGCCCATGAACTAATATAACTTATCATCTATACATCATCCCACTGTTCGTAATTTTTATTACCAAAGTTAAACCAATCATTAGCATAACGGAAATTGTACACAGCATACCAAGAAGCACTTTAAATGTACCACCTATTTGTTCAAGAACAGATACTATTTTTTTATCTGCAATAGGTTCGCTTAATGCTGAAACAAGATTGAAACTTATGGACATAATCGCAAGTTTTAATATTGGAGTAATACATATTGCAATTACTATAAATATTCCGTACAAAGCCTACTGCATTTTTTAATATGTTACTACAGCCAAGAACTGCATCAACCGTTTCACCTAATAATTTGCCAACAACTGGAATTGCAGATGTAACAACTGCTTTTGTTGTTTTAAGAGTTATACCGGTCTACACTGCTTGTCAATGCTCCTTCTAATGATAATACTCCGTACAAATATTGTTAAGACTATTCCTAATACCCATATTACACTTGATTTAAAGAATTTTGCTAGTTTGTTTATTTGTATCTTGTCTGATATTTTTGAAATTATTCCGAGAGATGTTCCAATTAAAATCAGTGGAAGTAAAACTGTAGATATACTATTTCCAATAAATGTTATTATCAATAGTAAAACTGGTTCTATTACAGAAGCACTGACTATATTACCTGTCGTTATCATAAGAGAAATAAGTATTGGCAGTAATGAATTTAGAAAACCTACAAGGTTATTTACTGTATCTTTAATTAAAATAATTGTTTCCGAAAAGCTAGACATTATAAGTGTAACTATTAATATATATTGAACATAATATGTAATTTGACCTATTTCATTATTCCCTGTGCCATCGCTAATATTTTTTATCAAGCTATGTATGATAATTATAATTAATATGTATCCTAACGTCCTTATAGTTCCAAGTGTTTCCTTTCCAGCAATATTCAATATTGCTTTTACTATCAAGGAACCGTTTATTTTGCCTGTTAAGGCATTTTTATATAAAGAGTCTAGTTCTATGTCTTCAAAGGTATCTTCTGTATATTTTTCTGATTCTTTTATAAATTCTGAAATGCCAAATGTTTCTTCTTGCTCTTTTAATATTTCGTTTGTTTCAAAAGCATACACTTTTCCAAAATATCCAATTGCTAGAAGAAATGATATTATAAATATCACTTTTTTCATAAGTTTATTTTATCCTTTCTAAGGCAAAATCTTTAGTAATGTTTCTAACATTGAAGAAATTATTGGAATAGACATAGATATAATTAAGACTTTCCCACTTATATCAACTTTTGTAGCGATTGCATTTTCTCCTGCATCTTTACACACACTCACAGCAAATTCTGTTAAAAATGCAATTCCTGTAATCTTTAATAATATTTTTAAAAATTCTTTGCTTCCATTTACCTTATTTGCAAAATTTGTTAACAAATTGACAATACTGAAAAGTTTGTCCATTATTAAAAATAAAATTAATACTCCAGCAATTAAAGATATGTATATAGCAAATTCTGGTTTATATTGCTTTACTATAATTGTAATGATTACTGCTGAAAGTGCTATTCCTATAATTTTTACAATTTCCATATTAAATTTTTCCTCCCTTGAGGCCTATTTATAAATCAAATATCGTTCTTACAGTATTAAATAATGTATTAATTTCTTGAATTACCATTGTAAGCACTATAACTAATCCTGCAAGAGTTGTCATCATTGCTTGGTCTTCTCTTCCTGCTCTAACTAATACTTGATGTAATACTGCAACAAGTATACCTATTGCAGCAATTTTAAATAGTAAATCAATGCTCAAATAATATTCGCCTCCACTTCTTTATAATTATATAAGTAAAATAACTATTGCAATTCCAACAATTACACCTAGATTTTTATATAACTTTTCATTTTTTCTTTGTTCTTCTTCTGCCTTTTTTATTTGTACATCAATATAATTCTTACTCAAATTAATTTCACTTATTTGCCCTTCTACATCTGTTTTTCCTAACATTTTTTCTAAAACTTCTAATGTCTTAATATCTTCTTCTGTCATATTAGTTTGAGTATTTTCAAGAGCATAATGCCATGCTTCTCCTGCTGATAATTCACTCATTTTTTCATTTGCTGTTTTGAATATATTTACTGTTTCACCTTGAAAATTTTTGGATATATCTGTAAATATTTGGGGAAGCGGTTCATAAGTATATTTCATTTTTGTTTCTATTATATTTAAAATACTTCTTATTTCTTTTAAATCTCTTACTCTATAGCGGTACTTATTTGCCATTGCAAGTCCTAAAATAGAAGTGCTTGAAAATATTAAACTCATAATTATCCATTTTATAACTATCATAAAATTCTCCATACATATAATATATTCATGATTTTTTATTTTAGAACTTTAATAATCAACTATATTTAAAATTTTTCCTTTTTCGTTTCCATCTAAAAAAATTATTTTTTCAAATAAATTTAATTCTAGCATTTTGTTAAAAATTGGATTTGATTTAAGTTTTTCTATACAGCTACCATGAGCTGTAAATATTCCCTTAACTCCTGAACAAAGCGCATAATTTATTGCGTTTATATCTTCTATATTTCCTATTTCGTCTGATACAATAGCTTTTGGTGTCATGCTTCTAACAAGCATTTCTATCCCGATATTTTTCTTTACATTGTTAAGTACATCAGTTCTTATGCCTAAATCATTTTCTAAATTTCCTTTATACATTGCTGAAATTTCTCCTCTTTCATCTACAACTCCGACAGTTATTCCGTTTAAAATTTATATTTTCTATTCCATTACTGATTTGTTTAACTATATCTTTTAAAATAGTTGTTTTTCCTGCTCCTGGAGGTCCAACAATTAATGTACTATATACACTATTATTTTCACTTTTTATAATATATTTTAATATGTTATTTGATGCACCATCTATATTTTTTGCTATTCTAAAGTTTAGGCTTGATATGTATGATATGTTTTTTACTTTTTCATTTTCAATTACAACCTCTCCTGCGATTCCTATTCTATGTCCACCGTTTAACAGTTATAAAGCCATTGCATATTTGCTTTTGATATGCGTATATAGAATTATCACATATAATCTGTAATATTCTTAATATTTCTTCTTCATTTATACTATAATCTATAACTGTTTCCTTATTAGAAAATTTAAGTATAATTGGTCTATTTTGTCTTAGTCTTATTTCTTCTAAGTCTTGAATATCATTATTAATATTTTCTTCTATAATTTTGGAAATATAATTTGGAAAAAAATTTAGAAATTGTAACATATTTTAACCTTTCTCTTTTGTTTACTATAATTAATATATGCTTAAAATTATATTATTAGAACAAAAACTTTATAACATGAAAAAAAAGAGACTCATCCATAAGGACAAGTCTCTTTCCTTTAAGTGCCTCCAAATAAGAGAAGAAATCTCATTTGCCAAAGCTATTGCCCCAGCTATCTGAAGTAGTGCACCCATTGGCAACATAAATGTACTATATTATTATATACCATAATTTACATTATGTCAAATTATGTAAATTTTATTCGTTCCAATTGTGAAATACTTCTGATACATCATCTAATTCGTCTAGTCTTTCAATTAGTCTTTCCATCTTCTCTGCATCTTTTTCGTCTAAATCTACATAAGTTGTTGGAACCATTTGAACAGATGCTTCTACAAAAGTTAATCCTTTAGCTTCTAAGCCTTCTCTAACTGCTGAAAAGTCTTCTGGTGAAGTTGTTATTTCATAAATTTCGTCTTCTGCTGAAAAGTCTTCTGCTCCGCACTCTAAAGCAAGCATCATTATATCATCTTCTGACATATTCGTACTTTCTTTTTCAATTATAATAACACCTTTTCTATTGAACATATATGATACGCAACCAGTTGTACCAAGACTACCACCTGCTTTATCAAAAACGTGTCTTACATCGGCTGCTGTTCTATTTCTATTATCTGTAGTTGCGTTTACAATTATAGCAACTCCGCTAGGTCCATATCCCTCATAAGTTATTTCTTCATAGTTTTCATTATTTCCAGCACCAGCTGCTCTTTTTATAGCGCTATTTATTGTATCATTAGGCATATTTGCTGCCTTACATTTAGCTATTACATCTTTCAATTTTGAATTACCAGCAGGGTCAGGTCCTCCTTGTTTTACTGCAATTAATAATTCTCTACCAAGTTTTGTAAATACTTTTCCACGAGCTGCATCAGCTTTTCCCTTTTTAGCTTGGATATTATGCCACTTTGAATGTCCTGACATAGTTAATTCCTCCTTTATTTTTAGTATAGTAAAACTACTACCTATAAATAATACCACATTTTCTTGCTTTTGTGTAGCCTTTTTTTATATTTTGCTTATTTTTCACTTAAAATTTAATCATTTTTCGTTATTTTACATCCATAGAAAAGAAAATTCCTAGTTCTTCTCCGAAATTCCATACTTTCTTCTGACACTTTTACAATTTCTTTTATTGCATCTTCATATCCCACCAAGGCAGCAAAAGGTGCAAATTGTGCTGCTCGTTGCTCCTTACTAAGCCTAGGATGCTTTTTGGATACGTGATGTGGTAAATTAATAATATCGTCATATTTTCCCATTTATTCCTTATGTCCTCCTATCTGTGAATTTCTTTCTATTGTCGTTCCATCTTTTTCAAGATTCATACCCTTTAAAACAGCATTTTTTCCATATTTTTTCTTTATATCTATAATTGCATGTTGTAAATTGTTTTCAGATTTTCTTTTTTCCTCTTCTTTATTCTTTTTTTCATAATCTATAAATAAACTCATTTGCTCATTTTGTTCATTTTTATAGTTTTCATTAACTAAATTATTTGCAACTACATTTACCCTTCTAACTAATAAATCTTTATTAATAATTCTTTCATATAACGTATCTATCGCTTCTAAAATTTCTCTAGTAGAGGATGTTCTTTCCTTTAAATTAATAGTTCCATGTGCATGTTTTGGAATTTTTCTTCCATAACGGTCAATAGTAACTTCACCATCATATACCTTATTCGTTATATTTTCTGTATCATATCCTATTGTCAAAACAAGCTGATTTGTAACATAATGTTTTTCTACTAAACTAAGTACCAATAAATCAGTCATTTCTCGTACAATTAACTTTGTTTGCTCATAATTGTATGGGCAATGTAATACCTGTCCAGAACTTAGGCTATTTGTTGCTGGTCTAAATTTTTTTATTTCTTCCATTGTACATGGCTCATATCCCCAGCTATGGTCGATAAGGAGCTCTGCATTTATACCAAATAAATCATATAATAAATCTTCATTGTTTACTGAACATCTTGCGACATCGCCCATAGTAAACATATTATTTGCCTCTAACTTTTTGGCATATCCCTTCCCAACTCGCCAAAAATCTGTTAATGGTCTATGATTCCATAATAATTTTCTATATGACATTTCGTTTAATTCTGCTATTCTAACACCATTTGCATCTGGTTTTACATGTTTTGCACCTATATCCATGGCAATTTTTGCGAGATACATATTAGTTCCTATTCCAGCAGTTGCCGTTATTCCTGTCGTATTATATACATCATATATTATGTTTGTAATCATTTTTCTAGGTGATATATTTGCTGTTTTTAAATATGGAGTAATATCAATAAAAACCTCATCAATTGAATATGCAAAAATATCAAATGGTGCAACATATTTTAAATAAATGTTGTAAATTTCTGTACTATATTTCATATATTTTGCCATCCTAGGAGGAGCAATTATATAATCTAATTGCAAATTAGGATTCTTTTTAAGCTCAAGGTCGTCATAAGAAGAGCCAACAAATTCATGATTCTTTGCTTTAAATTTTCTTTCATGATTTATTTCATTTACTTTTTGTATAACTTCAAAAAGTCTTGCTCTACCTGGTATGCCATAACTCTTAAGTGATGGGCTAACTGCTAAGCATATAGTTTTTTCCGTTCGAGATTTATCTGCAACAACTAAGTTTGTTCTAAGTGCATCAAGGTTTCTTTCCCTACATTCAACAGAAGCATAAAAACTTTTTAAATCTATACAACAATATATGCTCACAGAAATTCACCCCTTCTTGATTAAGTTATTCTTATTGTATCACTTTTATATCTATTTGTAAACAGTTGTTTGCATATTTTTTATAAGAAAAGTGGCTTCGCCACATGTGCATTTTGCTTTGCAAATATGCACAGATCAATGTAACTTAACCTTGTTGCTCCGGAAAAATCTTGCGATTTTTCCTATGCAATAAAAATTGGCACAAATCTAAATTGTGCCAATAAATCTAATTTAAAATATATATTGATAAATTTAGATATGTAGCAAATAACGTCCATATTAGATATGGAATTTGCAATAATCCCGCCGTTTTGTCTTTTGCATAGAATGTACTAATCATAATTATAATTAATATATCTAAAAATACTATCCAGAAAAATGCAAATAATTGCCAATTTAATGTAAAAAATATTATAGGCCATAATAAATTTACTATTAATTGTGCATAATAAATAAAGTCAGTTTCTTTTGTACTTAAATTTTTTGAATTCAAAATTCCATGTGAAATTCCCATTAAAGTATAAAGAATAGTCCACACTATTGGAAAAAGTATTGCTGGCGGTGATAATGGTGGTTTTTCAAGCATTTTATACATTTCTACATCTTCAGAAATAAAAATTCCAACTATCGCACCTAATATCACAGGAAGCAAAATTGATTTTATGTATATTTTTATTTTCTCCACATCAAACCTCCCTTATTATTTTATTAAAAATTTCAAAAATTATACTTTAATATTTTTATACAAATTGAACATAATAGAATTGTGGAGGTATTGTTATGGAAAATCAAAATTTGAACATTTTAGACGAAGTAAATAAAGGGGCAACAATGGGAATGGACGCAATATCTTATGTTAATGAAAAAGTACAAGATTCACAATTTAGAGATGTTTTAAATACAGAATATAACAAGTATGAAAAAATATCTGAAAGAGTAAATAAATTATATTCTAAATTTTCAGATAAAGAACCACATGAAACAAACGCTATGAATAAAATGATGACTTGGTACGGAATTCAAATGAGAACTATGGTTGACGATACAACTTCTAAACTATCAGAACTATTAATGCAAGGAACAAATATGGGAATTATCGAAGGAAGAAGATTATTAAATCAAAATCAAGATATAGCTCCAGATGTAAAAAGCATCCTAAATGATTTCGTTGTAATGCAAGAAGATAGTGTTGAAACATTGAAAAAATATTTATAATATAGCAAAAATTCAAGTGTTTAAACACTTGAATTTTTGTTTGTAAAATTTTTATCCCCAAGGATATTGGTTATCAACTACAATATTTTTATTATTGAAACTATCCTCACTTAAAAATGATACTAAATTGTAAGAAGACATATCTCCGCCATATCTGTCTGTTTGAATCCACTCTAAGACTTTATCAAGATATGTTTTGTTAAAATACTCTTTTGACATTGTTGCTTTGCATTTTATATAATTTGCATTAGATTGCTCATTTTCCTCCCCTATACCTGAAGAATTATTCATTTCTATTAACATTGAAAAAACAATAGCATTATTTTCATTTAAGTATGCCTTACACTCGTCTATTTCTTTATTAATATCTTGAATATACTTTTTTATATCAATATCTTTATCTTCAGTCCAATTTACAATTTGCACATCATAAAACAAATTATCACCTAATTTTTGAATATCTCGATATGCAACGTAATCTTCCATATCCTTTGTAAATATTAGCTTTTTTTCATTTTTTTCCTTTAAAAATAAATTATTTGAATTTGCGAATCTATTGAAAATCGCAATTTGGCTATAGAATTTTCTCATTTCTATATTTATATATTCATTATTGATGCAAGCATATATTTTTCTGTTATCGAAATAAAATTGATAATCATTGTCTCTACTATAATTCTGCATAACTTTAATAACTCTATCTTCAATTGAAGAATAATCAATTTCGTTCATATCTCCTGACCAGTTGCTTTCCTCATAAATAAGGTTTAAATATTCACTTGCAAACGAATTATAAGCACTTTGAGATATAATATTTTTTGTTCCAGCATCGTTAGTAAATAAATCAGAAAAGCTAATTTTATTTTCTGTATTCAAATCATAATTTAATCCAATAAATACATAGTCTTTACCATTTACTTTGTATAAATTTTGATTTTTGTCTATGTATATTCTGTAAATATTAATTGATAATACATTAGAATAATTTGCCGTACATTCCGCATATACATATATATTTCTTAAATTATACTTGCTCATTTCTGTCCCATCTACCAATGATATTGCTGTTTCCTTAATTTCAGTATTTATCCTATCTTGTATAGATACATTTCTTAAACCATCTATTTGTACATAATGTACTTCTATTGGGAAATACGTTTCCATACTATCTTTTTCTTGAGGCTTTGGATAATACTGTTTTTCTGTCAGAGTTAGAGCATTTTCAGTAAATCTATCTTCTAAAGTTTTTACACCAAGTCCATCAGAAATGATAGGCTTTTCTATATTTTCTTGTTTTACTTCATTAATTTTATCATTTTGTAAATTAAAATATCCTTCATTAGTTAAATAAATTGCAGTAGCAGTTATAATTACACAAACGAGTATGAAAACAAGCATTAGGATATTTGTCTTATTTGATTGAGACATAACCCGCCTCCTCTGCAATTGCTTGTCCTTTATCTGAAAGCATCGCATTTACTAATTTTCTTACATTGCTATTTTCTTTTTCTGTTTTACGAATTACAATATAATATGCTGTTTGAATTGGGTAACTGCCGATTTCTAATACTTTCATTTGTTGGCTTAACACCATCTACCGCTAAAAGTTTAATTCTATTTGCAACATTTGCATCTATATCTTGGAACATTGTAGTTGCATAGTAATAATAAGAATAGCCGATTGAATTAATTCCATTATCATAATCTGATACTAAGTTTATAATTGCTTCCATTGTGCTTATAATATCCTCAGTTATAGGATTTGCAATTTTTAAATCCTTCATAACTAGAGATAACATCCCTGTTTGGCTACCAGAATTTTTAGGTCTTTGATATGCTCTAATATTCTCATTTTGTCCACCTACTTCTGACCAATTTTTTATCTCTCCTGTATATATTTTTTGAATTTGCTCAAGTGTTAAATTATCAACTGGATTTTGCCCATTAACATAGAATACAAATCCTTCTTTTACAACTGGAATTACTTCTAATTCAATATTTTTTTCTCTAGCAAGAGCCATTTCTTCTTCTGATGGCTCAGTAACAATTATTAAATCTGCTTCCCCATTAATTAATTTTACATACCCTGGGTGTGTATTTGTATAATTTAGTTCTTCCTCACTTACTTCTGCACTGTTTGTAAAGCTTTTATAAAATGCAGTTGCAAGTGGTTGAGTTGCAAGCGATGCGTCTACTCTTGGGTATGTTTCTTTAGAAAACATTATACTATTTCTTTCAAAATAGTCTTGAGTAAAATATATGTATGAAAGAACAGATGCTAAAATTACTAGCAAAACAAAAAATACAATTAAAGTTTTTTTCATATTATTACTCCCTCCCCTCTTAACAAAAATCTAAAAACATCCTTCTATACAATAATATCACAAAATATAAAAAAGTAAAGAAAAATGTCTCTTATTCGAGACATTTTTTAAGCTCAATATAAAACTCTATTAAATCAGTATCATTTTTTGCATATATCGTTCCGCCATGCAAATTAATTATTTCTTTTGTTATTGCAAGACCTAACCCTGTTCCACCAGTCTGTGTTGACCTTGATTCGTCTAATCTATAAAATTTATCAAAAATTTTCTCTAACTTATATTTTGGTATTTTATCTCCTTCATTTTTAAATACAATTTCAATCTTGTCTTCTGTTTCAGTTAAAGAAACTTGTATTTGCGAATTTTCGTAGCAATAATTTATTGCATTTTTTAAAAGATTACTAAATGCCCTTGCAAGTTTATCTCCATCTCCTAAAAACATTACATGGTCTTTTTTATTAACAACAAAACTTAAATTTTTATCTTGTAACATTGGGTAACATTCCTCTAGCAATTGGCTAAGAAGTAAAGATATATCAATCTTTTTCTTTGTAATTGGCATATCATGTAAATCATATCTAGTTACCTCGAAAAACTGGTTTGTAAGTTCTTCTACTCTTATTGCTTTATCTAGGGCAATTTGCATATATTTTTCTTGAAGCGGTTTTGATATTTCTTTTTCTTGGATAAGAAGTGTTAAATAGCCAATTGTTGAAGTTAGCGGTGTCTTTAAATCGTGAGCAATATACATTATTAAGTCATTTTTCTTATTTTCAGCTTCTTTTGCTGCACTCTCATTTGTTATTAAATCAACTCTTATCTTATTTAATTTATTTTCAACAATTTCAAGTCCCTCATCTAGAAAAATATCATCCTCTGGATTTTTTAAAATGCTTTCTATTGCAGAAATTATATTAATCATAATATTATTAGATTTTTTTATTACATAAAATGAAACAATTGCGACAACTAATATTCCTATAGTTGCAAGTGTTTCAATTTTATTTAAAACAAAAAATTCATACAAAAATGGGTTTACGTCATTTACATATTCTGCAATCTCGTCATTTAAAAGACCATCAATAAAAAGCAAAATTAAAATATATATACATAATGAATATGAAATTATCTTTGCAACCGCTCTATAAGAAATTTTATTTCTTAATTTTATAATATCCCTATCAATCAATTTTGTACCCCACTCCCCAAACTGTTTTTATAAATTTAGGTTTCCTTGTGTTTTCATTTAATTTTTCTCTTATTCTTCTAATATGTACCATTATTGTATTATTACACTCAAGATATTTCTCTTTCCATACATTTTCAAAAAGCTCCTCTGAGCTAACAACGTGACCTTTGTTTTGAGCTAAATATAGCAAAATATCAAATTCTAATGGTGTTAATTCAACTTTTTTATCATATAAAGTACATTTATGCTCAACTTTATTAATTTCTAGCCCCTCAATATAAATATTATCTGTTTCATTTTTTTCATTGTATTTTGTGTATCTTCTAATATTTGATTTAACTCTTGCTATAAGCTCAAGTGGGTTAAAAGGCTTTGTTATATAATCATCTGCTCCAAGAGTAAGACCTTTTATTTTATCCTTATCTGCTATCTTAGCAGTTAGCATAATAATTGGAAATTTTAATCCTTTATCTCTTATATATTTACATATCTCAAATCCATCTTTTCCTTTAATCATAACATCTAATATTGCAAAATCTAAGTTTTCATTATTAATGCAATTAATAGCTTCTTGCGATGTATAAAACTTATATACATTATATCCTTCGTTTTTCAAATATAATTCTACCAAATCTGCAATTTCTTTTTCGTCATCTAATACCAATATATTCATATATGTTTTTCCTTTCTAGTTTAGATTATACCATACAAACCTCCTACTTTCACTTAATTTTAAATAATTGTAAGAAAAATTTAAGAAATATTTAATTATTTCTTAAAACAATTTATTTTTATATTTTATATAATTAAGACAATAACAAAAGGAGGAATTAAGTTGAAAAAGAAAAAGAAATTAAAATTAGATAGAATATTTTTTATATTAGTTATATTTTTAGCTATAATTTATTTTTTAATTAAATCATTTATTCCTAAAGATTCTTTGGAAAAAATTGCTAGTAATAGTATTAACTTTTTATCTAATAATTCTGGCTACGATATAATAAAAGAAGATATAAACCCATTATATAATGGAATTGGTCAAGAAAAAGTATCTGGCAAAGACCGGATATTTTACTACTTTTACGACAGCAGATAAAAAGATTTATAAAGAATACAAACAAAATGGAAATTCCTCATGGAGTAAAAAAGAATATTGGGATGCAGATATGGCAAATAGCGGATGTGGAATAACTGCGATGTCAATTATTTTAAGTGGATATGGAAAAAATGTTACGCCTGAAGATTTAAGAGAAAAATATTTGCCAGTTTTAAATGGAGAAAGCATCTCAAATGAACTAAAAAATACATTTAAAATTGATAATACAGATTTTTATTTTGACTCAACACACCTATCAAATGAATATATACAAGAATATTTAAAAAGTGATAAACCAATACTTATTTGTGTTTGGGATAAACCTAAGGTAAACCGTTGGACAACAGCTTCACATTATATGGTACTACTTGCAACTGATGGACATGGTAAAGTATATGTCTCTAACCCAAATGGTCTCGAAAACGATAGTAAAAGCTCAGGCTGGTATGATATAAATGAAATTACACCCTATATCGCAAAAGCATTATTTGTGAAATAAGATTTTTCGATATGTTACAAGTAGCATCATATATTTGTATACTTTATTATTCTTTTATCATAGATAAATATACTACAGTAAGTAGCGATACAGCTCCTATAATTATTTGGTTTAATTCAATTTGCAATACATATAATGAAGTATCAAGCATGGCAAAATATAAGACAAAAAGTACAAATATACTTATAACTAATGAATAGACTATTGCATCTATGCTGTAGAATATTCCTTCCCAAAAATACATTTTAAACATTTTTATTTTGCTAATGCCCATAGATTTTAGAATTTCTATGTCTTTTTTTCTTAAAAAAGAACTTGTCGATATTGCATTATATGTATTTAATATTGAAACTAAACAAAATACTCCTGCAAAACTATATAATACAATTTTCATTATATCTAATTTTGCTTGTTCACTTTCTCTTACTTCTTTTATGTTTGTTCCAATGATAAAATGATTTGTGCACTCTTTTTGTAATTCTTTTACATATTCTTCCATTGTATCAGTATTTTCAGTATCTATGTATATTGTTACAATATCTGGATTTTCTGCTAATTCTAATCCAACTTTTTCGTTTGTAATTTGTATTATTTTAGGATGCTCATTATATAACTCAGGTTTATTAAATATATTTGATATGTAATCATCAAACTCTTCTAATATTCCAGCTATCTTAAAAATTTTCTCTCCCTTTTTTGTAGTGTTAGTATTTTTATCAATGTAATCATATTCAAAAGTATAACTATCTCCTACTTTATAGTTTGTTACCTTTATCTTTTCTCCATATTTATTATTGCTAGACATTGCATTTATTATTATTGTTTCATTATCTTTTAGCTCTCTTAATCCCACCCTTTTTAGAATTTCTTCATAAACTTTTCCATTTAACTGGTATCCAATTACTTTAATATTAGCACTTTCGTCTTGATTCTTCTTATATACCTTATCATTAATCATTTGCTTAATTGTATCAGATATTTCGTCATTTTTTAGATTAATCTTCCCCTGTGTTAAATTGTTTGCAGTATAATAATTTTCATTTTTTAATTTATTTTTAATTAAATCATTATAATCTTTTGTATATGCAGTAATCTTATAGTCATTAAACTTTCCTTCTTCTGGCATTTTGCAATTTATATACAAATTATTAATAAATCCATTAACTGTAAATAATAAAACAAGGCTTAGAGTATTTAAAGTAACAAGCATTTTATATTTTGATTTAATATATTTAACATTTCTATAAGCCATCTTTCCTTGTATTCCAAGTAACAAATTAACAAAAAATGGAGATTTTATATTTCTTCTTTTTATATTTGTATAAACATTTACATTACATTGTTTTCTCGCATTTTTTAATGCCATTTTCGAAGATATTATTAAAATTATATATATGCTAATAATTATAGCTATCAATAGTTTAATATCAAAATTCATGTTATGAGAAATATTTTGATTTGCAGTTATTATTGCATCTTCATTATAAATTATTTTATTTAAAGTTGAATTCAAATAATCTATTGAATATGAAGCACCAAAAAAGCCTAAGATAACGCCAAATATTATTCCAAAAATTGCAATAATTCTAATTTCGTTTTTTACTAATTTTTTAATATTTCTTTTACTCATACCAATAGAATATAAAAGTTTATAATCCTTATATCTTTTTTGATATTTATTTTTTAAAAGCAAATAATTTATCATAAGAGATATAATTACCGTAAGCAAAATAAAGGCTCCGCATTAATACCTTAATTAGTATATCTGAGAAGCCTGCCTGCCAATTTCTGCCATTTATTACAACACTCATTAAGTATTTACCAAAACTATATGTAAGAATATATGTAAATGTTATAATTGCCGATGTTATAACAATACCGAATCAGTGTAGTAAATGATTTTATTTTGTTCTTATTTATATATTTTAATGGTAAAGTTGTAATCATTTTCATATAATAAAAATCTTTCTTTTATATTTTTTACTCTTTAGTTATTTCCATGTTGATTATTTGTAAGCATTTTGTTCTTTAAATCATATAGATTTTTAGATAAATCTACATAGTATTTTTGTGGATTATTTAATCTTTTTATTTCATCCCATATTGTGCTTAAATCTTTTTTAGAATATTCTGCGATTTCTTTTAAACTAGGACACTTATATATTAGTTTTCCATTTTCAAATATCTTTTCTTGTAATTCTTTTACATAAAATTTGCTTAAATTTTTCTTTTTCCATGTATTATATTGGTCAAAAATCTCATAGTTATCTTCTGGAATTGCTTCATCTTTAAGCATTATTACATCTGCTAGAGCATAGTTTGTATCTTTTGAATAAAATCTACAAACCTTTTTGAAACTTGGATTTGTTATTTTCTCAATATTCTCACTTATCTTTATTTTTGGTATAATTGTTCCATTTTTTTCTACTGCAACTAGCTTATAAACTCCGCCAAAAACTGCATCACTTTTTGCTGTAATTAAATTTTCGCCAACTCCAAATGAATCAACTTTTGCGTGTTGGTCTATTAATGAAGTAATCAAGTATTCGTCAAGTGAATTTGTAACACATATCTTACAATCTGGATATCCAGCATCGTCTAATATTTTTCTAACTTTTTTAGAAAGATATGCTAAATCTCCACTATCTAGTCTTACAGCAACAGGTCTTATTCCCTTTGGTTTTAAAACTTCGTCAAATACTTTAATGGCATTTGGTAAACCACTTTCAAGGGTATTATATGTATCAATTAAAAATGTGCAATTATTTGGATAAATATTAGCATAAGCCTTAAATGCCTCATATTCATTTTCAAAACTTTGAATCCAGCTATGTGCCATAGTTCCAGAAGCTGGAACACCAAATTCTTTTGCAGTTAACGTACATGAAGTTCCACACGCTCCACCGAATAATTGCAGCTCTTGCACCATAAATTGCTGCCGAGATACCATGTGCTCTTCTTGCACCAAATTCCATAACAGGTCTACCTTCTGCAGCTCTTACTATTCTAGATGTTTTTGTTGCAATTAGGCTTTGGTGATTCAAAATTACTAATAAAGCTGTTTCTAACAATTGTGCCTCCATTATAGGAGCTTTTATCGTGATAAGAGGTTCATTTGGAAATACAACTGTTCCTTCTGGTATAGCCCAAATATCTCCTGAAAATTTAAAGTCAAGTAAGTATTTGAAAAAATCTTCTGAAAACATATTTTGTTTTCTTAAATATTCAATATCCTCCTCATCAAATCTTAGGTTCTCAACATATTGGATTATTTCATTAAGTCCAGCAACTATTGCATATCCACCTTTATCAGGCACTTTTCTAAAGAATATATCAAAATATGCTATGTCATTTTTTCCCTCTTTAAAATATCCATTTGCCATTGTGAATTCATAAAAATCTGCAAGTAATTCCAATCTTTCTTGTTTCATAATCTTTTCTTCCTTTCATTTAACCAAATCTAATTACTTATTTTCCAAAAGATAATTTTTTCTCTCAAAACTATACACTGGAATACTTTCTCTCTTGTGCTTAGATAAATTAAATTTCTTTAAAATTATTTCTTCTGCTGACTTATCTGTTTCTCCCTTTTCTATCATTTCCTCTATTTGTGAATATTTAACACCCATTTTTTCCTCATCAGTTTGTCCGCCAAGTCCATCATTTGGAGCCTTAGTTAATATTTTTTCAGGAACGCCAAGCATTTTTCCTATTGCTAAAACTTCTGACACAGTGAAATTTGCAATTGGATTAAAATCATAACTGCTATCTCCCCATTTTGTTGTATATCCTACCATTGCCTCACTAAGATTTCCAGTTCCTATTACCAAATATCCTAAACTTTGTGCTATGCCATATAAAGTTGTCATCCTTAATCTTGGCTTAATATTAATTGAAGCCTCTTTTGTTATTGTTCCGTTCATTGCAGTATTTATAGATTTTTCTATTTCTCCATAAGTGCTTGATAAATCAGCTTTAATGAATTTTACTCCAAAAGTATCAGCTACAAGTTTTGCATCATCATAATCTGTACTTATTGAATTACATGGCATTGAAACTGCAAGTACCTTATCCTTACCAAGAGCCTTTGTTGCCATTGCAAGAACAGTCGCTGAATCTTTTCCTCCGCTATTTCCTACTACAACTCCTTTTGCATTAGTTTTTTCTACATAATCTTTTATCCACTCAATTGCACTATATGCCTCTTTTTCTAATTTTTCTTTACTTAACATAAAAAAATTCCCCCTCACATAAATACTAAGCCCCTACCTAAAGGCTTTATCTTTTAAAACAAACTTAATATCTTTGGAACAAATATAATTAATCCAATAACTGCTGAACCTATTGCAAGCCAAAGAACAGCACCTGCTGAAACATCTTTTGCAATTTTAGCTTTTGGATTTATTTGTGGCATTGCTATATCAACTACCGTCTCTATTGCAGTATTAAATAATTCACCTGCTATAACAATAGCAAACAATATTATACAGATTATCCACTCTAATAAACTTATTTTAAGTATAAACCCAAATATAATAACTAAAATCATTATAAAGATATGTATTTTCATATTTCTTTCTGATTCAAATGAAGCCTTAATTCCATCAAACGCATATTTAAAACTATTTATAATTTTCTTTTTACGTACTACTTCTGTTTCCGGTTTTTTTACTTCCATAATTACTAAATTTTCCTTTCTATGTGCTTAAGTTTTATCTTCGTTCATTATAATTTTATCAAATGCAGTCGCAAAAATAATCAAGTATGGAATTCCAACTAAAAATCCAGCTAAAACATCACTTGTATAATGTACACCCAAATAAATTCTACTAATTCCTATACTTACAATTAGTACACTTAAAATTACAATTAGTGCATTTTTTATGTATTTATTCTTAACATATTTATATATTAAATATATTAAGAAGCCATAAAATGCCATACTAACCATTGAATGTCCAGAAGGGAAACTATATCCCCTTTCGTCTATTATTCTATATTCTGTTGGTCTTGGCCTTTGCAATATATTTTTTAATAAAATATTTATTACAGCCGATGTTATTAAATTTATAAATATCGCAAGACCAATCTTTTTATCTTTAACAATAATTGCAATGATGGAGGTAATAAGCATTAAAGCTATTGCACCACCAAAGTTTGTTATAAATTTTGCAATTGGTGTTGCAAAATCAGAAATTAAATATTTTGAAATAAGATTATATCCTATTACGTCCCTTTTCATTATCTCATTTTTAAATACATTTTGTGCACTATCTAAAAATAATATTAAACATATAAATACAATAAACCATTTATAGTTTTTAACTACAAACTCTTTTATTTTTCCTAAACTTAGATTCATTTATTGCTTCATTCCTTTTATTTATTATTCATCATCAAATTCGTCATAAATATTTCCTAAAACTTCCTCTATTGCATCCTCTAATGTAATAACACCAACAACTTCATGTCCTTTCTTTACTATTGCAATTGCTTGTCTAGATTTTTGTAACATACGAAATACATCGTCTAACTTTTCGTCTGGTGTAACAAAAGTTGGACTATACATAATCTTTCTTAGGTCTATAGTTGACTTTTTAGAATAATGGAATAGAAGATTTTTAACATTTAAAACACCTATTACATTATCTTTTTCGCCTTCATAAATAGGAATTCTTGTGTATTTATTTTCCTTTATAACTTTTAAAATTTCCTTTTTACTTGCATCAACATCAATCATAACAATTTTGCTTTTCTTTGTCATTGCTTTTTTTACTGGTGTATCATTAAATTCAAATACGTTAAATATAAGTTTTTCTTCTCCTGTTTCTATTGCACCCTCAGACCTACCAGTTATTATTATTTTTTTAATTTCGTCTTCTGTAATTCTTTCTTGTTCCTTAGAATCTATATTTAACAATTTTGATACAAAATTCGTTGTTTTAGTTAAAATCCATACAAAAGGTGTAAATATTTTGCTTAAACTACTTATTAAGCCTACTGTTTTATATGCAATGCCTTCTGGATATGTTAAAGCCAATCTTTTTGGTACTAATTCTCCAAAAATTAAAGTAAAATATGATAATATAACAGTTATAACAACAACTACCATTGGTTTTGCAACACTATATCCAACATCTGCAAAAATAGATGTACTTATAATTTCTTCTGCAAAAGATTCTGCAGCAAACGCACTTGCTAGAAATCCGGCAAGAGTTATTCCTATTTGTATTGTTGCTAAAAATTTGCTTGGCTCATTAATAATTTTTTGAATCTTACTTGCTTTTTTATCTCCCTTTTTTATTTTTTCTTTTAGCTTGTATTTATCAATTGATAAAAATGCTAATTCTGATGCTGAAAAAATTCCATTAAAAAATATAAGTATAATTAATAAAATAATTTGTCCTAACATAAAATTCTCCCTTTTTTAGTATGCTTAAATTATACTATTAAAATACAATAAAGGCAAGATTTTTTTAATTTTCCTACACAATGATAAAAATGTGAAATTTGACATATTTCTTATTAAATTCCTCTTAAATATATATCACCTAACATATTTGATACATTATATAAAAATAAAACATCAGTTATATTATTTTCTTCTATATAATCAAGTAAAGATAATTTATAATATCTAGGGTCTACAAAATGAACTTCCTCATAATTTTGACATAAAAATTGTGCCATAATATGAGCATACGAATCTTTTATAACCATAAGCCTTTTGGCATTTTTTACCTTTGTTTTTATAACTACTCTTGAGCTATTTCCATTTAAAAAATATGAATACTTATCTTTTTTATCCAGATATTCCTCATTAAAAATTGAATCAAATTCTACCCCATCATAAATACCTTTTACATTTTGATTTGTCTCATTTTTATAAGCAACAATTTCGTCTTGCTGTTGATTAAAAACCTGTGCTTTTGAATCAAATGTACCTAAGAAATCTTTTGAAACAATTTCTTTTTCAAAATTTTGCAATGGCACAGCCTCAATATTTTGTGCATGGCAAAATTCTACATAAGCAAGATATGCCCCATCACTTGTAATATGATGATCTGTTTTAAAAAATAAATTCAGATTTTTATTCTTCAAAAATGTATCTGTTACATTAACCGTTTTCACATCAAGCATATCATAAAAATATTTAATTATCTCACTTTGATTATACACCTTAGCATTATTAGGTACGTTTTCTTGATTAATATAAATTGAGTTAGGTATAAGCATAAAATATACTGGTATCTCTAATTTATTAGAAAAATTATTTACTGAATTTGCAATTTTTACCAAATTTTGTTTTTCTGTTTCGCCATATTCGTATTTTTCAAAAAGATATCCATTTTTTCCTATGTAAACACCATTATTTTCCGTTTTGCCTAAGTTTAACTGTATAAATGAATTAAATTTTAGCCAAAAATTTCTAGCTATAAAATGGTCATTTATGTAATCATTTAACTTTTCGGCATATTCTCCCTCAATTAAATCTTCTAGGCTAAACTTAGGAATTTTTGCCAAATATCTATTTTCCTGTTCTGAGAAATCATTGCTTTTAATTATGAAATTTAATAAAACTAATATGACCCATGTTGCCATAAAAATAATAAAAAATACTTTTTTCTTCATGTTTTGTTTTCCTCCTTAAAAGCGGAAATATAGAAAAGGATTAAAGGAATCTGTTACTAAACTTGCTGTAGATAATAAAAATATTGCTAAATATCCTAACGATGTTCCAATTTCAAATATCATACTTTCCTTTTTATCTATTTTTTCTTTCAATTTTTTCCAAATAGGTATAGAGCATAAAATACCCATAATAATTATAACTATATAATTTTTAAAATAATATAAGGCTTCTTGGTCATACATAAAGTCAAATACAAACATTGACTTTAAAAATTCATATACTTTTCTTAAATCTTCAAATGCAAATATTACCCAGCTAATAAGAATTAAAATAATTGAATATAAATGTCTTATCACACTTGGTAATTGTTCCAATAATTTTAATAAAAATAGTTTCTCAATTATTAAAACTATGCCAAAATATACTCCCCATAAAATAAAATTCCATGAAGCACCATGCCATGCGCCAGTCAAAAACCATACTATTAAAATATTTCGTATTTGTTTTGCAAAACCTTTTCTATTTCCACCTAAAGGAATATAAATATAATCTTTAAACCAACTGCTAAGTGTTATATGCCATCTTCTCCAAAATTCTGTTATACTTTTTGAAATATATGGATAATTAAAG
The DNA here is from genome assembly GCA_947628715.1 of uncultured Clostridia bacterium. Classification (GTDB taxonomy): domain Bacteria; phylum Bacillota; class Clostridia; order TANB77; family CAG-508; genus JAAWPK01. Next base: position 13,133 of record CANRAW010000010.1, on the reverse strand, counting down.
TTTTCATCAAACTTCATACCAAAAATCTCAGCAAGTCCAATTGCCATATCTGAGTATCCACTGAAGTCAAAATAAATCTGAAGTGCAAATGCTATAATTGATGTCCAAGCTAGAAGTACACTTAAATTTCCATATTGTCCTGTTTCTATCACGTTCCATAATGCGCCTACATTGTTTGCAATAAGAACCTTTTTCCCAAGGCCAATTATAAATCTTTTCATACCATTAGAAAAATTATCTAGGCTTATATTTTTGTCTTCTAATTCCTCATCAACTGTTTCGTATCTAACTATTGGTCCTGCAATGATTTGTGGGAATAATGTTGTATATGTTAAATAATTATAAAAACTTTTTTCACATTTAACTGTTCCTCTATATACATCTATTATATAAGATAATGACTGAAACGTGTTAAAAGACACACCTATTGGCAAAGGTATGTTTAATAATGGGATTTTTAACCCTGTAACTATATTTATATTGGATATAATAAAATCTGCATATTTGAAAAAGAATAATATTAATAAATTAACTCCTACATCTATTGCTAAATAAATTCTTCTTTTATTTTTATCTTCATAATGCTGTGTAATTTTTTTGCCACACCAAAAATCCATTACAGCTAAAAGTAGCATTATAAATATGTATCTGATTTCTCCCCATGCGAAAAATATTAAACTTGCTAAAATCATAACTGCATTTTTTAACTTTTTAGGGACTAAAAAATAAACTAAGAGCATAATAGGTAGGAAAATATATAAAAATACTACACTACTGAATACCATAACATTTCTCCATTTGTGCATTAATATTGGCTATTACCCATTTTTTAGGATAATAGCCGTAACGTTTATTTTTTAATTAATTTTTCGATTTCGTCGGCACTTTCTGCCATAACTAGATAAACATAGTTTCCTACTACACCTGATTTTCTTTGCTTAACTATATCATATTGTTCTGGTAAATATGTTGACCATATTTCCTCTTGTTTTTGTGCATAATTATCAACTTTAGTTTTAACATCCTCTACTTTTCCATCTTTAGCTTTTATAACTAAGTACATACTAGCTTGTATGTTCATCATAGGCATTTTCCCGATTACTTCTTCGTAATCGTCTTCTCCTATTTCATATTGATTTGTTAAAACATCTGCATCAATGTCCATAGTTGGCATTTCATCAAAAGGTGGTTTCTGAGAAATTTCTGTATTTAATTCTGATAAATTAATACTTTTATCTGTATTTCCTGCTCCTCCTTGATTACTTGCTTTTGGTAAAAGCAAAATGACAGCTACGATTGCTACAACAACTACTACTGCACATATTGCAATTATTACTTTTTTATTCATAATTTTTCCCCTTTCTACTTTTGTGATAACCTCAGTTTATCATAATGGGAAAATAAAAGCAATAGTAATAATGCTATTTATTACATTTTCAATATGTTTTCTGCAAGCTCTTCTAATTTTGCTCTGCTGTCTTCCTTTAGTCTTGACCTAATTGTTACAATTGGTTCGCATACCTTTATGTCTTTCATAGAATCAACTATTTCTCTAATACATTTTCCAGCAGTTGGTGCCCATGTTCCATTTTCTATAATTCCAATTTTTCTATTTTGATAATTCTTTCCTTTTAAATGACGTAAAAATTGGTCCATAGGTGGAAATACCTCAAAGTTATAGCTAGAAGAAGCTAAAACTACTTTATCATATCTAAAGGCATCTTCTATTGCTTCTGCCATATCTGCTCTTGCAAGGTCTGTTACAACTACTTTTTTAGCACCTTTTTCCTCAAGCATCTTTGCAAATTCTCTTACTGCATCTGCTGTATTTCCATGTATAGAAGAATATGCAATAAATACTCCATCATCTTCTGGAGTATAACTGCTCCATATATCGTATTTTCCTAAATAGAAGTCTAAATTTTCTTTTAAAATAGGTCCATGTAAAGGACAAATCATTTTTATATCTAAAGTAGATGCTTTCTTTAGCAATGCTTGTACTTGCATACCATATTTTCCAACTATATTGAAATAATATCTCCTTGCTTCACATGTCCAATCTTCGTCTGTATCAAGAGCACCAAATTTACCAAATCCATCTGCTGAAAATAATATCTTTTCGCTCTTTTCATAAGTTACCATTACCTCTGGCCAGTGTACCATAGGTGCCATGAAAAATTGTAATGTATGTTTTCCTAAATTTATTTCGTCTCCCTCTTTAACTACAATTTTTCTTTCTTCCAAATTAGGAATATCAAAAAATTGAGGTATAAATGCAAAAGTTTTTTCATTTCCTATAATTTTCATATTTGGATATTTTTTTGCTACAAGCTCTATATTATATGCGTGGTCTGGCTCTAGGTGTGAAACAACTAAATAATCTGGCTCTTTTCCTGCAAGGGCATTTTCTAGATTTTTTACCCACTCTTCTGTTTTTCTTTTATCTATTGTATCCATTATAACTGTTTTTTCGTCTTTGATTAAATATGCATTATATGATATACCATTTGGAACAACATATTGACTTTCGAATAAATCTATTGTTTTATCGTCTGCTCCTATATAAATTATATCTTTTGAAATTTCTGTATCTTTTACCATTATCTTCTTTCCTTTCTAAAATTATTATTGCTTTTTTAATATTATTTATTCATTAAAATCTACTTATTGTTTCCTTTGTTGAGCACCATTTGTCTGCTAAACATACAATTTTTGCTTCTGCTGACTTTGGAAACTTAGTTATAGTAAGTGGCCACATGTGCGATTCTATTATTAGTTTTTCTTTTTCATTTATATCATAATATCTTTGCGCGTTTATGCTTGCAATTTTTGGATGATTAAATCCGTGTAATCTTGGTCTACCTTCTATTGAGTGCCAGTCATATAAAAAGAAATCGTGAAAAATTGCTCCTACAATAAGTACGTCATAATCTATTTTTACTCCAAATCTTCTTTCAAAAAATCTTGCCATAATATAGCTTAAATAGGCAACATTTCTTGAGTGTATATATAAATTTGTCTTTCCATGTTGTATATACTTTCCAAGCATTTCTTGTAATGCAACATATTTCTTTATTTGTCTTATGTAAATTACGAACTCTTTTTTATCTATAGTCATGTTTAGTTATCCTTTCCCCTATTATGAATAAATATTTTTATGTTCTTGTTGGTTTAATCTTTTTGTTTTTTGGCTTTACTTTATCTCTTATAAATAAATGAACTGACCTTTTTATATTTTTTGTTCTATTTAATTGTGCTTCCATATATTCGTTTAAGTGTTCTTCTATCTTTTTCATGTTATTATTAATTGCAAATATAAATGAGTATTTTTCTTTGCTCTTCGTTGTATGTTCTAATATACTTGCTTTAAATTCTTCATATTTTACTACTAAGTCTTTTTCTTTTGCAAATTTACGTATCTTTACAACCAATCTCGTGCTATATACAAGGTCTATTGCAATTATTCCAAAGAAAACTCCTATGAAAAATGAAAATGCAAGGTTATCTTCAAGCCATGACAACGAATCTATTATATAAGGATTTATAAAATAATAATATATTGCTCCTAATATTAACCAAATTAAAGAATAAGTCGGGCATATAAGACCGGTCAATATTGCCAAAGTTGCCTGAGTAATCCCATAGCTTTATTCCCATACCTTTTATAAATATTAATCCCGCAATATATTCAATTGCAGTTACTGTTATGCCCATTATAATAATCACAAGTATACTGTTTAATTGTATTTGTGATAGTAAATAAAATGTACATAACCCAAAACCATATAATGGTAAATAGGGGCCAACTAAAAAACCCGGATTTATCCATTTTCCAGTTGATATTATTCTTCTAAAAAATAATTCCATAACCCATCCTGCAATACTTCCTATGAAGAATAAAAAGGCTAGTATAAGAAATACGTTCATATTTTTATGTATCATCCCCTTCTAATATATAACATTTTTTACTTTATGTTATACATAAGCTGATTATCTTTTAAACTTAATGTAGTATGGTTTTATATCTGGCAAATATTTCTTTGCAAGAACTAATTCACCATTTTTTAGTCTTATTGTTACATTTGGATATTTCTTTATCATTATTTCATTGCCCCATACTTTATATATTAAGTCTGCTCTTTCTTGGTCTTCTAAATATAGATAATTGTATTTTTCTATTACTTTATCCTTATTTGCGACGTCTAAATCATTTTCTACTATTATTCTTGTGAAATAAAAATCAAGTGCTATGCCTGATACTATGCAGTCTACAAATAGAAATATTATAAACACTACAATTATTATTTTCAATATTTTTCCATTGAATTTTGCTTTTATTTTGTCTAGCAATAAATCAATTTTTGGATTAACTACATTTATCAAATATACTGCAAGTAATCCCCACATTACACAATATATTAATGATACTCTTCCATTTATGTTCAAGAATTTGTCTGAATAATCCCACCATCTTGTGTTTAATAGCTTTTCTCCAATAAAGCTGAGTGTGTATTCTGTTACGCCACCGTACGACAAATCCTCCTAAAAATAATGTATGTGGATTCTTCTTTACTTTTTGTAAAGAACATATCATTAATACTGCTCCAACGCCATATATTGAGCAAAATGGTCCATATAAAAAGCTTTGTCTTGATTCTAATACGCCATATAAAACGAGCGCATACATTGTTTCTATTAAGAATCCTATGAAGCTATATATTATAAAGTATGCAAATATCCTCCATATACTAATCCCTAATTTTTTCATATAAAATTTCCTTCCTTGACTATTATACTCTATTTATATTATTTTTTCAAGATAAAATGTTACCTTTAAGATTTAAGTATAATTTTATATTTTTTGGTAATAAATAACTTTAGGTAACGAAATTGTGCCAGAAAGGATTGATTTTTTTATGACAAGTAAAGAATTACTTTATGTAGAAGATGCTTTAGGACATGAGACTTTTATGAAAACTAGCAGTGAGCAAACTGCTTTTAAACTTCAAGACCCTACTCTTGCATCTTATGTGACTGAGCTTACTCAAAAGCATACAGAATTATTTAACAAATTTTTAAATTTACTATAGGAGGTTTTTATGGAAGACAAAGATTTAATGGAACAAGAATTATTAGTTATTAAAGGAGTTTGTGATTTATACCAACATGGTACTTTAGAGTCTACAACTGCTGAGGTTCATACTGCATTTAAGGAAGCATTAAATACTTCTCTAGACATACAAAATAAATTATACAATTTAATGGCTGAAAAAGGTTGGTATAAGACTAATACTGTTGAACAACAAAAAATTAACACAACTAAGCAAAAATTTAATCAATGTTGTTAAGAAAAAGCTGGAGCCTAGCTCCAGCCTTTTAATTTATCTACAACAGCATACTTTTTTGCTTTTTTGTTTTGCACATAAAGCAACTATTATGCTTATAACTAATGCTATGAATAATACAACTGCTAATACTATTACAGCTGCTAATGCTCCAAGTATTGCTGTGCTTAATGCTGCGCCAATTATTACTCCAATTATTCCTATAAATAATGCAGAAAGTATTGCAATTACGATATATATACATGAACATTTCATTTTGCATTTTCCATTTGTGCAATTATTTTTATTATCTGTACATGTATTTTCGCAGTTATAGTTTATTTTCATTTCTTCTATCATGTTTTTCAACTCCTCTTTTTCTGCCTAGATTAATATATTATATTAAGAGAAGTCTAATTTGTTGACATTTTTTATCATTTTTTGTCGCTTTTTTCTTTTCTATTTTCTTCCTCATTGTTTCCTACATTTTGGAAACTTAAATACCAACTCATACCATTTCTATTTTGTTCTATTTGATTTACTCTTTCTTTTAATTCACTGTATGTCTGGGGGCTTGGTGTAATAAGGGGATTTCCATTTACCCAATTTGCTGGAGTAGATACATTATATTTATCAGCTGTTTGTAATGCTTCTACAGTTCTTAATATTTCTGGAATACACCTTCCAACGTTCATAGGATATACAAATATTGCCCTTACAACTCCTTTATCGTCAATTATAAACACATTTCTAACAGCTTGAGTTGTACTTACTTCGTTTGAAATCATCCCATATCTTCTTGCAATATTGCCATTTTGGTCAGCAATTATTGGAAAAGGAACTTCTACTCCCGTTTTTTGGTATATGTCATATAACCATGCTAAGTGTGAAGAATTGGAATCTACACTTAGCCCTATTAATGCCGTATTTAATTTTTCAAAATATGTATTAGCCTTTGCAAAAGCGATTATCTCAGTCGTACACACGGGGGTAAAATCTCTAAATTTGGGGATATTTTTTAAGTTATTTAAATGTGATAACTTTTACCCAATTAACCTTACTATATCTGGTTTTAATTTAAATTTGATACTTTTATCATGATAAATCCATATCTTATCAATTAAACATTCTAATATATATCTATTAGGTTCCTCTGATAAAATTATCTCATCAAAATACTCTATGGCTGTTTTTAATTTTTTAACTTTTTCTTTAAATAATTTTTCATCTTCTTGTTCCAAATTTTTTTGAAGTTTTCCAATCCTATCTGTTTTACTTTTTTCTAATTCTTTATATGTATTTTCAATTATATTTTTTTGATACTCATTTGTGCTATTGGCTAAATCTTTTATTTTTTGATTTATCAATATTTTATATTCAATATTTAATGTTTCTAGCTCCAGTTTAATTTTTTCTTTTTCATTTGTTTTATTATAATTTTTTTCTACAATTTCAATTCTTTTTATCTCCTCCATATATTGCTTTTTTGTAAGTTTTAGAAATTCTTTTAAGTGGATAATCATATCTATTTCTTTTATTTCATGACATTTGCATCTTGCTTTTCCATAAGTTCTATACTGAGAACATTCATATCCTTTTTGACAATTTTTTCTTGTTATTGTAATTCCAGAAACTCCAAAGCCACAATCACCACATCTGCAAAATCCTGAAAAAATATAATTTCTTTTTCTTGTCCCTGCTGTTGATTTTATACTCGCTTTTCTTCTTTTTATGTCTTGAGCCAGTTTAAATGTTTCTTTTGAAATAATTGCTTCGTGATGATTTTCAAACACAAAATGCTCTTTTTCAGGAAGTTTTATAGCTTTTCCTCTAATTGAAATTGTTTTTTTCTTGTGAGTTCTTAAATTACCACAATACACATCATTATTTAATATATTACTAATCATATAAGTTGACCATAGTTTTTGTACAGGATGTTTATATATTCTTCCTCTTTCTAAATGTTTAGTTTGATAATAAACAGATGGAGTTGGATAATTATATTTACTATTCAGTATATCACAAATCTTTTTTCTGCCAAAGCCTTTTTCTGTATATAGTTTATAAATAAGTTGTATTACTGGTCTTATATCTTCGTCAACATATAATTTCGTTACATCTTCCTTATCCTTTATATAGCCATAATAATTTCCCATGATTAGTCTTCCAGATTTTTGTTTTGAATACATATGATCTCTAGTTTTTCTTGAACAATCTTTTACATATCTTTCGTTAAACCAAGTAGTAATTCCAATAGTATCATCTCTGTCATTTAAAACATCATAAGTTCCACCCATTTCGGAAACTAATATTAAATTTTTCTGCATATTTTTGAACTCATCTATTAATACTAATACTCTGCCATTATTTCTACCTATTCTTGATAAATCTTTTGCTATAACTACATCTATCTTCCCTCCTTTTACTTTTTCAATCATTTTTGAGAACTCAGGTCTGTTAAAGGTATATCCTGAAACATTGTCATCTATATAGAACTCATCATCTGCAATAGACCAATTACGAGAACTTGCATAATCTTTAATAATTCTTTTCTGTTCTTCTATACTTGCGTAATTTTCTTTATCTTCATCACGACTCAATCTTGCATATCCTGCAACTGTCATTTTATCCTCCAATTCTAACCTGATATTGCTTGTATATCTTTTGTATGTTAGCATACATTTTTATTTACTTCAACCTGTTTCAGAATAATGTTTTTAAGAATTTTGGGATAATTCTCTTTTCCTGATACAAAAATTGCTATATTATATTTTTCCTGCTTGTATTTTTCAATAACTTCTTTTGTTTCTGTTTTTTCAAGCTCTTTCTCGGTCAAGTAAATTTGAATGTATTGTGTTTTATCATTTTTTGCAAAAGTAACTTTCATTAATTAACTCCTCCATAATATTTTTCTATAAATATTATGCATAAAGAAATTTTATTATTTCTTTAAATCTAATTACTTTTTTATATTATAGAATCTAAATTTAAAAACTTTCAATTTTATCACCTCCATCTATAAAATAAAAACACTTTTATTTTGCATAATGTTGCATTTTTAAAAAATTTTTTCAAATTTTTTAAAAATGCTGCAGGAAGAAGGAGTCTCCTTTATTCCCAATAACTACCTAAAAGCGTGGCTTTTAGCTGGGTGCTCGTAAAAAATCGAGGCGTATTTTGTACGCCTCGAAAATTTTATTACTTATGTTAGTAACCTTACTTAAATATATCTTTCATTATACCATTTTTCATATCATTAATATTATAAATATTATTCATACTTTCAAATGTTTCTCTCAAGTTATTTTTAGCAGATATCCATCCTTCTCCATCTGTAAACCATACAAACTCAAATCCAACAACTCTTTCAGCTTCTTCTGCAATCATTTTATAGCTTCTTGCAGTTTCATTTAATTTAGAACCTCCAGAAGCATAAAAGTTTGTTTCAATTCCATATATGCATTTATCTGTTTTTACAACAAAATCAAATCTTTTGGTAGATGTATTTTTATTACTTATAAATGACATATCTAATTTCCATTTTTTCTCTATATCTTGCAAATACATTTCTTTGAAATATGTTTCATTTTTCTTAAACCCTGCTTTTTGAATAAATCTTTCTACAACATTTTCCATCAAATGTCCCCCACGATTTTTTCTAGCATTTGAATTAAGTCCTGCTTCTACTCCTAGAACATAATCATACAAATTATTTACTAGATGCTTTTCTATTAATTCAAAAAGTCCTGTTTCTCGCATAAATATTTTGTATTGTTGGACATTATAATTCATTTTTTTAAAATTATATTCAAATTTATTTCCATCATCATCTAAAACAATCATTTCATATTGTCTCACGGCTAATAATGTTGGAATACATTGTAAAATTTCAGGATATTTCTTTAATAATTGCTCAAAATCTTTTTCAATATCGTTACTTCCTATTAAGGTATTCATCATATTTAATTCAATTTTATACATTTCTGCATTTTTGTATATTGTTTCAAAATCAATATAATATTTATAATTTGCTATACTATCTGTAAATGTTAATAACCATTCTGCGAAATTTCTTGTCATATTTATCTACTCCTTTAATTCTTTATATCTTCTTATAGATAAATCTAAATATTCTTTTGAATTATCTATTCCTATGTATCTTCTATTTAATTTTACTGCTGCAATTCCTGTTGTACTACTACCACAAAATGGATCTAAAATCAAATCATTTTCATTAGTTGAAGCAAGAATTATTCTTTCTAATATCTCTAATGGTTTTTGAGTCGGATGTTTGCCTTGTCTTTTTTCAGATGGTTTTGTCAGACTAGTTGTCCAAAGATCCTTCATTTGTTTATTTCCATTTAATTTTTTCATTAACTCATAATTAAATTTGTATTTTGCTTTATCCAAATTTTTTCTTGCCCAAAGTATAGTTTCTGTTGAATGAGTAAATGCTTTACATGCTAAATTAGGAGGTGGATTTGTTTTTTGCCAAGTGATATTATTTATTATCTTAAATCCCTCCTCCTCTAAAGCCATCCCTATTGAATATATATTATGTAAGGTTCCGACTTATCCATATTGTTCCATTATCTCTTAAAATTCTATAACATTGCTTTATCCAGTTTCTATTAAATTTGTGCTTTTCTTTTACATCTAAACTTTTATCCCAATTTCCCTTATTAACACTAACCATTTTACCACCATTACATGTAATTCCATCATTTGATAAAAAATATGGTGGATCTGCAAAAATCATATCAAATGTTTTTTCTTCAAATTTCTCTAAAGTATTAAATGTATCATCATTTATTAATTTGAAACTGCCATCTTCAAAATAGGATTTTCCTTGATACATTCATCCATCTCCTCATAATTTGTTATTACTAATTCTGATATTGCACTTCTTTCATTTGCTTTTGAATTTATCATTCTTTTTGCAAATACTTCATTTATATTAAACCCATCATATATTACTTCAAAAAAGTTATCCTCTTTATTTGTATTTTTAGGGTTAGAATTACTCAACATAAGTTTTGCATTTTTTGAATCTAATTCTTTAAAGTATTTAGCAAGTTCTTTTTGATTATCATCATTAAAATCTTCTTTCGAATATGATGTGAAAGCCGATGTAATAGATATGGGTCTATATGGAGGATCAAAGTATACAAAAGTTTTACAATCTATGTATCTGCTACTTTCTTTATAATCTCCATATTGAAAAATAACATTTTGAAATAGTTTTGATAAATTTCTTAAATTTTTTTTATCACATATGCATGGATTTTTATATTTCCCAAATGGCACATTAAAATCTCCTGATTTATTTACTCTATATAATCCATTAAAACATGTCCTATTTAAAAAAATAAATTCTCCAGCCCTTTTTATATTCAGTTCTCCATTATTTATTCTATATGAATTATATTCTTTCCTAATATCATAAAAATCCTCTGCTCTTGCTTCTGCTTCTAAATTTAAATATCGTTCTTCTTTGTTCTCCAATTGTCTTATTAAATCCTCAACATTTGTTTTTATAATATTATAGCAATTTATCAAATCTCTGTTTATGTCAAATGCATATGCCTCTTTAACATTATATTTTTGCAATATATTTATTAAAACTGCTCCACCACCAACAAATGGCTCAACATATTTTTCTATAATTCCTTCTTTTAATTCGAATGGGTAAAAGTTTGTAAGTTGTGGTATTAAGCTTCCTTTTCCTCCTGCCCATTTTACAAAAGGCTTTACTATTTCCATATTATTCCTCCAATTACATCAATACTATATCATAAATTTCGTTTTTAAACAATAATATCCTTCAATTAATATTTCATATGGTATCCATATTCCTTTAAATAATTTCATTCATATTTTTCTTTCTAATCGTTTGCCGTTACAATCGATTTTGTGCCATTTTTATTTTGTTTTTAATAATTTATCGTTAAAGTTAAATCAAGCAATATCAGGCTTTTTCATATTTCCCCAAATTGTAAGATTACACGGGGGTAAAGTCGCCTGGGTGCGAAAATAAAACTACCCATTTTCCTTTATAATTGTTTAGGTTAACATTTCCCATAGTAGAATTTGCATCTATTTCTGGTGCGTATTCACCTATCTTCACATTTCCGTTCATCATTATTTCATAACTCATATAATAACAAACTCCTTTCATAATTTTACTATTATTTTATGAAGGAGTTTGTTATTTGGATACAATTTTATATTCGATAATTGTTAGACAGAGGGACGGGGCTTTTGTCTTAAGGAAAATTAACCCTAGACTATTACATAATTATATAATTAGGAGCGCAAAAGCCTAAGACAAAAGCTCCGTCCCTCTGTCTATCCTTTCTTTATATTTTTATTTAATTTTATTCGCAACTTTTTCAAGTTCTTCTCTAATTTTTATGTGTTGTGGGCAAACCCCTTCACAAGCACCACATTTAATACATTCTGACGCTTTTGCTTTTCCATGCCCACTTACTAACCATTCCTCTTGATGTTTAGCAAAAGCCATATCATTATAAAGTGTTAATATATTCATTGCTGTAAATGAACCTGATATTCCTATATTCATTGGACAAACTTTTGCACAATAATTGCAAGTAGTACATGGTATTAAAGGTATTTTATTCAATTCCTCTTGTGCTTTATCTATTGTTTTTTTATCTTCTTCTGATAATTTTGTAAAGTCTTTCATATATGATATATTATCATCCATTTGCTCTACACTACTCATTCCTGATAAAACTGTTATAACTCCATCCAAATTTGCTGCAAATTTAACTGCCCATGATGCCATTGACATACTTGGATTTGCTTCTTTCAATACTTTTGCAACTGTTTCTGGTGGATTTGCTAACATTCCTCCCTTTACAGGTTCCATTATAATTACTGGTTTGTTATATTTTCTCGCTACTTCATAACATGCTTTAGATTGTATTGCTGGATTTTCCCAATCTGCATAGTTTATTTGTAATTGTACAAATTCCATTTCTGGATGTTCTTTTAATATTTTTTCTAATTCTTCTGGTGTTGAGTGGAATGAAAATCCTATGTGTTTTATCTTTCCTTCTTCTTTCTTTTCCTTAACAAATGACCACATATCAAATTCATCAAATGCCTTTGTTCTTCCTTCTCCTAAATTATGTAATAAATAAAAATCAAAATATCCTGCTCCTGTTTGTTTTAATGATGTTTCAAACTGTGCTATTGCATCCTCTCTTGTTTTACTACCTATCCATGCTGCATTTTTAGTAGCAAGCTGAAAACTTTCTCTTGGGTATCTTTCAACTAGAGCCTGTCTTATAGCATCTTCACTACCTGTATATGCCCATGCTGTATCAAAATATGTAAATCCTGCTTCCATAAAGTGATCCACCATAATTTTTGTTTCTTCCACATCTATTTTTCCATCTTTCTGTGGTAATCTCATAAGTCCAAAACCTAATTTTTTAATTTCTTCTCCCAAATATGACATTTTCTTTTCCTCCTTAAATTTTATTTTTATCTTTTTGTTAGTAATAATGGTAATTCTAAACCATTATTTTCTAGCAATTCTTTATCATTTAATATTTCTTTTGTTAATCCGCTTTTTATGATTTTGCCATCTGATATTAAAATTGTTTTTTCACAAGTATCATAAATCAAGTCTAAATCATGTGATGCTACTATTTTTGTTCCTGATAACGAATTTAATACTTCTATAAATTTTCTTCTATTTCTGGGATCAAGTGCAATAGTAGGTTCATCAAATATTAATATGTCAGGTTTCATAGATAAAACTGTAGCAATAGATGCTAA
>CANRAW010000009.1 GCA_947628715.1 uncultured Clostridia bacterium | reverse complement strand
AAAATATGTAATAAATTTTTTAAGATTCTTCCTCCATCTAAAGGATAAATTGTTATCATATTAAACATAAAAATTAAGATATTTACATATATTAATGTTTCAATTTTTATTCCTAATAGCATTTCGGATTTCATTAAAGAAAAAATCAATATAAATATTAAATTTACAATTGGACCTGCAAATGCTATTATTATTTTTTTAATTGCCAAAAGATTTGCATGCAAAATCTTTTTATTGTAATTTCTTGTATCAATTCTAAATGTAACATGAAATCCAATTGGCATAATTTTTAAACTTTGAATTTTAAATTTTAGTAAGACTCCTGCTAAAATATGACCGCACTCATGCAAAAAGGCAAAAAACATGATTAGCAAATATGTATCAAGTTGCAAATCTATCATCCCTCCAAATCAATTATTAGTCTTGGATCTATGCAGTTATCATTTATTCTGATTTCGAAATGTAAATGTGCACCTGTTGCATTACCTGTATCACCTACTTTTGCAATTTCTTGTCCTTGAGTTACTGTATCCCCGCTCTTTTACTAAAAGTTTACTGCAATGTGCATAAACAGTTTTTACCTCTCCATTTTCTAGCATAATATAATTTCCATAGCTCTGAGATAACTTAGATATTATAACTGTCCCATTTGTTGCCGCTACAATAGGCGTTCCTAAATTTGCAGCTATATCTATTCCTTTATGATATGTTGATACAATACTAGATGTTGCTTCTCTTGTCCCAAATTCTGATGTAATATATCCGCTAACTGGTTTTACAAACGAATATGTATTTTTTATTCTATCTGTTTCACTAATATTAACATCTTCTAATTTCTCTTGTCCCGTTGATTCGTCTAAGTTTGTATCTACCATGCCCGTCAAATTTTCATTATTTTCTATATTTATGCTGTTTTCACTATCTTCACTGTTTTCTTGAACTTGATTTTCTCCCTCTATATTTTCATTGCTTTCTTCAGTTATTTCATTTTCATTTGGTTCTATTTTGTCTTGCCCATTTATTGAATTAATATATCCATTAAGTTTATCTATAATATTTTTGCATATATAAATAAAATCTACATCTTCTGATAATAATTCGTCTGTTTTATTTAATGTTTGTTCAGAAAAAGTATAATTTGTTGTATTTATTAAATAAAATATGAAATATATAAGTAAACATATTACCATTTGTAATGCAATTCTCTTGAATAATCTAAAATTTTTGCGCTGGGCATTAGAAGAAACGTTTACAGTTGCACTTCTCGTTCTATCTCGCACCATTTGCCTTCTTGCATATATTTCTTCTGCCCTTCTGATTCTTTCTTCTTGATTTAAAATTCTTTCCATTTGTGGTGCTCTCCTTTGTCATAAGCTTATCTTTATACCACATTTATATGTTAAAAGAATTTATTTTATCACTAAAACTAATTTAAAATAAAGAGTATAATTCCGATAATTGCAGTAATTCCAAGAAGAATTGTAGACAACTTTATTTTTTTATTTTTTATGGACATATTATTTTGTATATTTTTTTGCACCTCTATTTTTTTGATATATTCTTGAATTATGCTTTCTGCTTCCTTTACAACGGTTTCATAATTGCCACTAGCATTTTCCTCTATATTATTTGATATTTTACTATCTATTCTCTCCTTTTTCTTTATATTACTATTATTTTTTAATATAACAATTGCCTCGTCTACAATATTAGATGGTAAATTTTTCAAAACAATTATATTTTTCATTTGACTATAATTCATAAAATGTATGTACCTCCCTGAATATATTTTCTAATATGATTATTTCCATATTTTGAAATTATATACAAAGAGGTACATAACATGAATACATATAATTTTAAGTAATTTTTGTAGATTACAAAATCACTTAGAAGCGATAAATATATTTACATCTTCTTCTTTTCTATATTTTGTAATAATATCACTAGAAAAAGATGCAATTTCATTTGATAATATAATAGTTGTGCAATTATTATCTATAAGTTCCTTAAGTTTTTCGTCAGTTTTATCTGGTTCTTCAATGCTTATAACATCAAATCCTAAATTTTCAAATATCTTAAAACTTTCCTTATCATTTTTAGTTTTAATCCATGATATTTTCATAAGTACACTCACCCTAAGGTTATTATTAGCAATTTAGGTTTTCTTATACTTTTTGTAGATAAACATTTTCACCCGGATAAGATATTTTAATATTATCCATTTCTAATGTTTTTGTTATTAGTAAATTTATTTTTGTCTTAAATTCTAAGAATTCGTCATAATTTGTTGTTTGAGTATATAAATATATATTAATCTTAATAGAAGAACTTCCTATTTCGTCTATATATACCCTAACAGAATCGTCAATTACATCTTCGTCTGATTCTAACACACTTTTTAGCATAATTGTAATATTTTCTATTTTTTGACTATTTGTTTCAAGTGGTATATTTATTGTAATATTCATCCTTCTCTTTGTCATTTGAGAATAATTTACAACTTCACTACTTGTTATTGTTGAATTTTGTATTGTAACAATTGTATCTTCAACTGTTCTTATTCTTGTACATCTAAATTTTATTTCTGCAACAGTTCCCTCATAGTTTCCAATTTTTACATAATCTCCAACTGCAAAAGGTTTATCAGAAGCAATTGCAATACCACTAATTATACTCTGTGCAAGGTCTTGGGCAGCAAGTGCAATTACAACACTAGTTAGTCCTAGTCCTGTAATTAAGCTATTTATATCATAATTTAATTCAGAAATTATCATAAACCCAGCAATAACATAAATGCCGAATTCGTCCAAATTTAGTTATAACCTTAACAAGTGTATCGTCCTCGTCAATCTTATCACTGTCTCTAATTGTCTTTATTAATTTTGAATCAGGTGCAATTAAATTAGAAATTGTTACTGAAGCTCGCCATATAATCAATATCTTAACACATTTAACTAAAAAGCTATGCCATTGTATTGGTAAATTTAAAACAAGTATTGCAATATACACACCAATTAAGAAAATAATTGACTTTATAGATTTATATAGTTTGCTTTTCTTTATATCTACTTTTTGCTTTAGTTTAAATATTCTCATTATTAAATATGAAATAAATGAACTAATCATAGTAAATAATATGATAATTCCAATAGCAATTATGATATCTAATGCTTTATTTTCCTTTGTATCATATAAAAATTGTATCCAAGTATTTATTTTCTCCATTAATTTCTCCCTTGCTTATCTAAAGTAACAATTTTATTTTTCTAGTTTATCCCAAAGAACAATTTTATTTTCTTTAAGTGTTTCTTGTACATCAATTATTCTTTGATTAGAAGAACCTCTAAATTGCAAAGAAGGATTCTTTAAGTTTTCAACAAATTCGCCGATCAACAACATAATCTAAATATTTAAGAAGTTCATTGGTTGTTTTGTTATTTTTTGACATATCACCTAAGACTTGTTTGTCAAAAAGATAACCTGTATAACACCAAATTGGTTTATCTGGATATAATTCTTTTGCTTTTTTTACAACTGGGAGTAAGCCCTCTTGATTTTTAGGTTCAAGAGGCTCACCTCCTAGTAAAGATAATCCTTTTATATAATCTGGCTTTAAAGCCTCCATAACTTCATTTTCTTCTTTTTCCGTAAACTCATTTCCGTAGTTAAAATCCCATGCTTCTTTATTAAAACAGCCTTGGCAATGATGACTACATCCACTAACAAACAATGAAACTCTAACTCCTGGTCCATTTGCTACATCATACTTTTTTATAGTTGCATAATTCATTTTTATTTCCTTTCTATTATAGGTGTAAAACTCTCGCTTTTATTTCCTTTGTTTTTCCTTCGTTCCAGAAATTTTCTCCTAAATATCCACAAGTACGTCTTACAACGTTCATTTTACTTTTATCTTTATTTCCACAGTTTGGACATTCCCACTCATAATGTTCATTTATCTTAATTTCTCCATCAAATCCACATACTTGGCAATAATCTGATTTTGTATTAAATTCTGCATATTGTATATTGTCGTATATAAATTTAACAACTTCTTCAAGGGCATCTAAGTTATGTCTCATGTTAGGTACTTCTACATAAGATATAGCTCCTCCACCTGATAATTTTTGGAAATCACTTTCAAATTTTAATTTATGGAAAGCATCTATTTTTTCTCTAACATCAACATGATATGAATTTGTATAATATCCCTTATCTGTTATATCCTCTATATTTCCAAATTTTTCTTTATCAATTCTTGCAAATCTATAGCATAAGCTCTCTGCAGGTGTTCCATATAATGCAAATCCAAGTCCTGTTTCTTCCTTCCATCTTAATACAGTATCTTTTAGGTGTTGCATTACTCTTAATGCAAATTCTCTTCCTTCTTCTGTTGTATGAGAAACTCCTTTTACTGCTTTTGTCATTTCATATATTCCTATGTATCCAAGAGATATTGATGAATAGCCATTTTTTAATAGCTTATCAATTTTTTCTCCTTTTTCAAGTCTTGCAATTGCACCATATCTCCAATGTATTGGGCTTACATCAGAAGATGTTCCAAGAAGTGCATAATGTCTGCACATTAGAGCTTCTTTACATAGTTCTAGTCTTTCATCTAATAGTTTCCAGAATTTTTCTTCGTCATGTCCTGCAATTATTCCTATTTGTGGTAAATTTATACTAACTACACCTTGATTAAATCTACCTTCAAATTTATAGTTTCCGTTTTCGTCTTTCCAAGGAGCTAAGAAACTTCTGCATCCCATTGGGCTAAATACATTTCCTTCATAGTTTTCTCTCATTTTTTTAGCTGAAATGTAATCTGGATACATTCTCTTAGAAGAACATTTTACTGCAAGTTTTGTTAAATAGTCATATTTTCCACCTTTTAAGCAGTTATGTTCGTCTAAAACATATACAAGTTTTGGAAATGCTGGTGTTACATATACACCTTTTTCATTTTTAATTCCTTTATATCTTTGTTTTAAAATTTCCTCGATTATCATAGCATTTTCTTCAATGTATTCGTCATCTTTGTCAAGGTTTAAGAATAAAGTTACGAAAGGTGATTGTCCATTTGTTGTCATTAATGTATTTATTTGATATTGTATTGTCTGAACTCCTGAGCTTAATTCTCCTTGTAATCTTTGTTCTACAAGTTCATTAACCATTTTTTCAGATAAAGAACCGTCTTCATTTAATTCTTCTATTTGTGCTTTAAATTTTTCACGACTCTTTCTTAAATATTTTCCTAAATGTCTAATATCAACAGATTGACCACCATATTGGCTACTTGCAACTGAAGCTATTATTTGTGTCATAACTGTACATGCAACTTGGAAGCTCTTTGGAGTTTCAATCATTTTACCGTTCATAACTGTTCCATTATCAAGCATATCACTTATATTAATTAAGCAACAATTATGTATAGGTTGTAAGAAATAATCTGCATCATGGAAATGTAAAATTCCTTCTTCATGTGCTTTTGAAATTTTCTCTGGTAATAACATCCTCTTTGTTAAATCTTTTGAAACTTCACCAGCGATTAAATCTCTTTGAGTTGATGCAATAATTGCATTTTTATTTGAATTTTCTTCCATTAAATCTTTATTAGAATTCTTTATTAGGCTTAATATTGATTCGTCAGTTGTGTTTTGTTTTCTAATTAATGCTCTTGTGTATCTATAAACAATGTATTTTTTTGCTAAATCATATTTTCCAATTTCCATCAATTTTTGTTCAATTATATCTTGTACATCTTCAACAAGAATTCTCTTTTTTCCAAGGTCTTCTATATAATTTACTATATTTTTTATGTCCTCCTTGCTTGCTTTTTCTTTTCCTCTTACTTCATTATTTGCCTTTTCTATAGCGACCTCAATTTTTCCTCTTTCGTATTCTACAGCTCTTCCATCCCTCTTTATAACCTTCATAAGTTTATCCACCTTTCTTGATATTATTTTAATTTTTCCTTTTGTTTAATTATGAGCTAATTATATATTTCAAATTTTAAAAGTTCTGTTGCAATTGCAACAACCTTTTTGACTATATTTTCTTTCAATTGTCTCTCAAGGTTTATCCGGATTATTACATTTTCTTTACAAATTTGTTTAAATTTTGCTTTGTCTTTTTGTTAATTAAAAAAAGCTGAATAAATCAATGAATTTTTCACTTTTGATTTTTATTTTTTCAAAAAATATTGTTGCAATTGCAACTTAATTGTGATATTATTTTGTCAAAGGAGGCAAGTTATGAAAAATAATGTTGATATTTCAAGGTTTATCGAAGATTTCAAAGTGAGCTGTTCTAAAGTACAAATAAAAGAATTTGCCAAAGACGAAACTATTACAACCTTTTTAGTTAATAGAAATCAATTTTGTATATTAATATCTGGAACAGCAGATTTAGTTAGATATGACTACAATGGCAATCGAATTGTAACAGAAAAATTTACTGATAATGATATATTTGGAGAAATTTTTTATCAAATAAATACTAATAGTGAATTTGTTGTTGAAGCAAGAGAAAAATGTACTGTACTTCTATTTTCATATAATGATATAAATGAAAAATGTAAAGCAAACTGTGCATTTCACAAACAATTGGTATCTTTTTTTACAAGCCTTGTTATTCAAAAAATAACAACACTTACCTCAAGAATAGAAATTCTCTCAAGAAAATCCACACGTGATAAACTTCTTCGGATATTTTAATGTTCTTTCTAAACAATATCGGAAAAAGTTTTACTTTGCCATTTACTATTACTGAACTTGCAAATTATCTTTCAGTAGATAGAAGCTCTATGTCTAGGGAATTATCTATGTTAAAAAAGGAAAAATTTATAAGGCAAGATAGAAATAAAATTACCCTACTCTATTAGCAAGAA
The DNA here is from genome assembly GCA_947628715.1 of uncultured Clostridia bacterium. GTDB lineage: Bacteria > Bacillota > Clostridia > TANB77 > CAG-508 > JAAWPK01. The sequence continues at coordinate 42,329 of CANRAW010000009.1, read as the reverse complement.
AAGTAGCTTTTATTTGCAAAAACATTTCAAAAAAGTCTTGTTTTATTCATATAATAATTATATAATAAGTAAGAATTTGTAATCTATGGAGGATAAAATGTTAACTACATTAGAGGAAATAAAAAAATATAAACTTATTCACTTTATTGGAATCGGTGGAATAAGTATGAGCGGTATTGCAGAAACACTTACTAACTTAGGAGTTCATGTTACAGGTAGTGACTGGTGTGAATCAGAAATAACAGATAAACTTATTTCTGATGGCATTGAGGTTTCTATCGGTTCTGACCTAGAAAAAGTTAGAAAATCTGATTTAGTTGTATATACTGCTGCCATTGCAAAAGACGACCCAGAGCTTGTAGAAGCAAAAAGATTAAATATAGAAACTTGCGAAAGAGCTGTTTTTTTAGGCAAATTAACAAAAGCATTTAAAGATACTATTTGTATTTCTGGAACACATGGAAAAACAACTACTACCTCTTTAGTTTCTTTATGTTTTATTAAAGCCGGATTAGACCCAAATGTGCAAGTTGGTGCAATACTTAAACAATTAAACGGAAATTATAGAATTGGAAATAGTGACTATTTAATCTTAGAAGCATGTGAATATGTTGAAAGTTTTTTAAATTTTCACCCTAAAGCTGAAATAGTATTAAATATAGACGACGACCATTTAGATTACTTCGGAACACTCGAAAATGTAAAAAAATCATTTATAAAATATGTAGGTCTTTTGCCTGAAGATGGTCTTTTAGTTTTTAACGCAGACGATAAAAACAGCATTGATTTAGATAAACACACAAAAGCAAAAGCCATAACATTTGCAATAGAAAATAGCAATGCAAACTTCGTTGCTAAAAATATAAAATTTGATAAAAACGGAAATGCTACTTTCGACGTATATCGCGATGGAACATTTTTAGACAATTTCTCACTTTCTATATCTGGAACACATAATGTTTTAAATGCAACAGCCTGTATTGCACTTTGTGTAAATTATGGTATATCTACAAAAGCAATAAAAGAAGCATTTTTGTCATTTACTGGAGCAAACAGAAGACTTGAATATAAAGGTTCTTTTAATGATGTCACAGTTTACGACGATTATGCTCACCACCCAACAGAAATCAAAGCAACAGCAGCTGCTTTAAATAGAAAAATTTTTAATGAATCATGGGTTGTTTTTCAACCTCATACATATAGTAGATTAAAAAATTTATTGGATGGTTTTGCCGAAGCCTTACTTGATTTTGACCATGTAATTGTAACAGATGTTTATGCAGCAAGAGAACAAAATATTTTTAATATAACTTCTCAAGACTTAGCTGATAAACTACAATTATTAGGTAAACCTGTACAATACATACATGATTTTGAAGATATAGTAAAATTCTTAAAAAGAAGTGTAAAACCTGAAGATATAATTTTAACGCTTGGCGCTGGAACTGTAACAAATATTGGCCCTATGTTATTAAAAAAAGGATAATGCAAAAGTGCATTATCTTTTTTCTTCTTACATCATTTGTTTTGCCATAATTTCTGCAAAAACTGCATATCCTAAATCAATTTCATTTACCATAACATGAGTGAGTGCACCGCACAATTTTGCCATTTTGTAAAATTGGACTTCCACTCATCCCCTGTACTATTCCTCCCGTCTTTTCTAAAAGTTCTTTATCTGTAATTCTAATTACCATACTTTTATTATCTATATTATTATTCAAAAAAATCTTTTCAATCATTACATCATATTCCTTAACTTGTCCATTTTCTAAGCTAGACATAATTTTAGCTTCGCCAAGCTGTATTTCATTTCGAAGTGCAATTGGAAAAAGATTAGTTTTATCTATAAACAATGGCGTTATATTTGTTAAATTTCCATATATTCCATAAGGCGTATTTTTTGATATATTTCCTATCGTTGGTTCTCCATCAATTGCACCTTGTATCTTACCGAGGATTTCCATTTTCGCCTTTTAAAACAGATAAAATATCAGCTGTTACTACCTCACCAGAGGATATTTCAATTAATTCGTCTGTATCTGGGTCAATTATTCCATGCCCTAAAGCTGCAAAACTTCCAGTATCTGGTTCATAAAATGAAACTGTTCCAACACCGAGCTGCTGCATCTCTTACCCAAAGTCCTATTTTATACGTATTATCCATAGCCTTAACGGCTTTCATTGTAGTATTTAATATTTCACCTTTTCTAATATAAGTAACACTCATGTCTTTGCCCTGTGATTTATTTATTTCATTTGTAAGTTCACTTGTACATGTAATTTCCCTCTGGTCTATTTCTACGATTATATCTCCTTCCTGTATACCACTACCTTCATACGGTTTATATTTATTAGTATCTATTCCATAAATTTCTGACATACCAACAACTAAAACACCATTTGTATATAGTTTAACTCCTATAACTCGTCCAACTGGTACAACGCCTTTATTCTCTATTATGTCTACACTTATCTCTTTAACTTTTGCACCTAATAGCTTGACACTTAAATTAATTCTACCAGTGCAGTCAATTTTGTTTGCATCCTCTGCTTCTGCATCAACTGTTACCGTTTCATTATTTCCAAGTCTTTGTATATTAGGATTACTTGCAAACTCTGTTTCAAGATTTATTCCAAAAATTGTATTTAATTTTAAAGTTTCTCCCTCAAATAAAATTACTTTATCTGGTAAATTTGTAATATCACAAACATATATTAATACTACTAAAAGAAAAGATACTATAAAAGCTCTTAGAGCTATTTTAAAATTTTTATTCATTTTTATCTGCCTCTCTTTTAATAGTATAACCAATAAAAAAAGATTTGAAACAAAATTTCAAATCTTTTATATATTTCTTTGTTCACTACTTCCATTAATGTAGTCTGATGCCTTGCTTAGCTCATATCTTTCTCTCGCAAGAGCTCTATAATACGCTAATTTTCTTAAATTTCTTTCAGGCGCACTTAATGGAATTCCATCTATGATAGCTGAACTTGCATTTGAAGCATTTACAATACAATAGTAGCAAGCCGTTTCTCCATAATGCTGATAATAATATATAGGTTGCCCACTAGTATTTTTTAATCTTTGCCCTTGTAATTCCTTACCAGTTTTACCAATTGCAGAATTCCTTGAAAACTCTATTCTATTATATCCGAACGATTGCATCTCCATCTAGTTCTGAACATCCAATTCTGTGGTAGGTTCCATTAGATGTGTATTCTCCAGTTAATGGATCTATATCATATCCAATATAATAAATATGATTTTCATTTATAAATTCTTCATTTTCAGAACTTGGCATAATTACATAATCATTATATATAGTCGTTCCACATGGAATACCTTGCATAAAACTTATAACACAAACATTATTTAATATTTTGTCCCAATCCGTACCAGTAAGCTCTGGCATCCTAAAATCAGTTCCTGATACCCCTCTAAAAAGTTCCATTGACTGTCTTAGATTTTTTTCAAGTGAATCTTTAATAACATCATATTTTTCATTATTAAAGTTTGATTCAGCACCTTGATATGGTAAATTATTTTCATCTATTATTAAATTATCTTTGTCTGTTGAAACTAATTTACTAATTTTATCATTATACCAAACTGTGAAGTCATACGCATCTGCATAATATTGATACGCACTTTGATTATAATCATTTCTTTCAGTCGTTGTCCAAAAACTATTTACTTGCTCTCCTGAAACCGTATAATCATAAGAATTTTTTATTGTTGTTTCATTTTGAGGTATAACCTCTCCTTTATATGTAAGTTCACCTAACCCATTATGATCAATGCCATTGCTATTATCTATAAGTTCTAGATATCCTGCTCTAGACTGATATGTTTCATCGTCTCCATTATAATAATAAACAGCAACATAATTATCAAGTGAATAATTTATAACAATTGTAACATTATTATGTTTATATTGCTTTGTGTAATATACATAGGGTTTTAACGCATGCTCAAAAATATTTGTAGTCGTAGGGTTACTGTCCGCATCCAATCCTTGTGCAATAACCTCTGTTGGTACATATAAATAATATCCATCATATAAAGTAAAAACAAGTGCGGGAACATACGACATCGCATAAGATGCCGACGAATTGTTGACACCTAGATTTGATGCAAAACTTGTTGCAAAAGTATTAACTGCAGCCTCTATATTTCTAATTCGAGAATCAGCTACTGACGAATACTTATCATTTGTTGAGTTTAATTGATAAGTAACAACAGTATCATGTGTTGCACTTAATAACTTGTCTGCATAAGTTGTTTTAAGCCTTGCCGTATCGACTTGATACTCTACATACGATGATAATAAGATAATTACTGGCAATGCAATTATTATAAATATTACTATCAAGCTTTGTAATTTCATATTATAAGTTTTCTCCTAAAATTATTAATAAAGTCTTTACCAATAGATAAAGACATTTTCCTTCGTTTATTATTTGCTACCTGTTACTGCAACAACCCCAGATTTAGAACCTACTATTCTATATGTGTCATTACCACTTAAACTATAAAAGAAATTCTTTAACATCTGAGATATAGTATTATTTGTATTTGAAGCAGTTACAGTTATTATGTCTCCCTCTTTTAGTGTGTAAACGCCTTTATTATCTAAATCATCCATAATTTGTGTTGTATATACTGAATAATAGATATTTTCTCCTATTTTAGTCTCGTCCATCTGTGTTGTTTTCTTAGATGGATTTTCGTCTAAAAGTTGAACTTCCATAGCTATATCATAAGTATTACCAGTAGAATAAATTGTAGCAATTAAATTATCATATTCTTCTTCTGTAATTTTTCCAGTTTTTCTTGCATTATCAACAAATTCAGATACTGCAGTTTGAACAGTTAATTCTGAAATATCGTCATTTCTTTCTGCAATTGACATCATTGGAAAAACGCCTATTAATATTGCTGCTAAAAATATTGCAACTATTGTTATTAAAGTTTCTCCCTCCATAATACTCCCTCCTTTTATTCATTATATTTTTAATTTTCAACATAAACTAATTCATTTTTTATTGCAGACATTATTTCACCAAAAGAGAATAAACTTTCTGTACCGTCTTCACTATATATATAATTATTTCTATCTACCTTTACTAAATACTCTGTAAATGTTTTTCCTTCAGCCCATTTTATTAATCCTAAATTGCGACGTCCATTTAATTCACATGGAATATGATTACCTGGCCAATCTGCACTTGAAGCTGACATCTGCTGTCCTGGGTTTGTAAGGCTAAAAAATACTGGTATTCCGTGATAAGTCTGAATCGACCCTTTGTGCAATTGTTGCTGGATACATTTGCCAATAGCAGTATCTTTCTCTATTTACAGTAGCTCTTGTTTGTTGTCCATACAATCTATTAAATAATTCTACAATTTTATCTTCTCCATCCTCTGTAATCATTCCACCTATTAATACTCCATCAACTATCTGTTCTGTACCTGACATTGGTGGTTCATAAAAAGACTCAATGTCTATATTAGTTTTTTGTGGTGTAAGCCCATTTGCAAGTTCATTTACTAAATCATAAGTCATTTTTGTTTCTAATACAAACTTGAATTTTCCTTCTTTAGAGGCATTAGGAGTCCAGTTATTACATATACGCTCTGTATCTGAATCAAATCTACCAACTATTTGCCCATGATCATCCACTATAGTTACACCATAGTTTTCGTCATTATACCTATATAATGCAGGAATAATTTCATCAAAGGTAACTGTTCTATTTCCATTTGCGTCAATCGTTGTATCTCCCTCATAGTATGTATAATATTCAGTTTTATCTGATTCTGAAATTAGTATTCTTGCTACTTCTTTTGCTTGGGCTGTCATATTAAATAATATGGCAAGCCCAAGTAAAAATATAAATACTGACGCAGCAAGTTTCAAAGCACTTACAGCATTTTCCATACGTTAAAATTCCTTTCGCTCATGCGTTTTTATGTATGCTTTATTTTTATGTACTTAAAGCTATGGTGTTGAAGATGCTGGAGCTGCCCCTGCGTTTCCTATTACAACACCTGTTATTAAACCTGCTTGGTCTCCAGTTCCATAAGTAAATGAAACACTATATCTAGCAGTAGCACTTACTTGTGATGCCATAGTAGATAAAGCAGCTTGATCAGTAACACCTGTACCAGTAACACCAGTAGCTGTAGAGCTAACTGATATTGGTGGATTTTCAGGGACACCATTACTTGCTATAACGCTGTTAATAAGTTGTCTAACAGTTGAACCTCTTTGGCTTGTTCCTTGATAACTTGTGAAATTAGCATTAAAACTTTCTATTGCGGCTGAATCCATTCTTTGGCCCATTGTTCCAAAAACACCATAAGCAGAGTTCATAACCATAATTCCTACACTTATTAATAATATAGAAATTAAGATGGCACCTGCTATAATTAAGGCCTTTGATGCGTTCTCCATAAAAAATTCCTCCTTTTAACTTTTGTTTATTTAATTTATATATTATTTTTAACATTATTCTAAGATAATGTCAACATTAAAGACATAATTTATTAAAATATTATAACTCTAGCTGTTTTACATATATTTTACTAACACGGTTTTGTGAGTTATATTCAATTTTTGAAAATTCAAAAGCAGTTAGATTAAATATTGATATAAACTCATCTAAGCCTGCTTTTTCTAATTCTTCCATTTGGTGAACAACCTCTTTTGGCTTGCCATCTTCGTCTGTCGTAAGAAGTGTAATTTCAACCTTTACTGAATTAGTATCGTTTTCTATGTAAAATCCATCTTGATTTTTTTCAATGGCATATTGTTCATTATTATCAATTGCTTTATTTATTATTGAAAGTATGTCTGTCCCATATAATGTTTCCTTATTATATTTTTCAAATTGAGTATTAAATTTTGATATTTCATTATTTTTTCTATTTTTATCACTAATTCCAACTAATACTATTGCCAATATCAAAACAACTAATAATATTATTGAAAAGAAAATTTTTTTCATTATACTATCCTTTCTTAATTATACCACTTTTACAAGTGATTCGCAAGATTTTTAACCGTTTTTAAAGGTTACAATTATAACTTAAATGTATTCACCTCTTGTTACAGTAAACTCCGTTAATCTGCCATCTCTGTCCTGATTATATATTATATTAGAACATCTAAAAAAATACTTTGACTCTCCATTATCTTTTCTAGCAGGAGGTGTATTATAATAAGCTAAAAATCCCTCTTGTCCGTTCGTTAGTATATCGTGTCTATAAGTTCCACAATTCATTGTAATTCTATCAATTTCACTTTCATGATTATTATTCCATTCCTCTACAAAATTAAATAAAGTTACGAATTCCTGAGGTGTCAACTCTCTACCAAAATATGGTTCAAATTTAGCATTAAATGAAGCAACTTGTGCTCTAGCCATTTTTTCCTCATATTCATGTCCTTGACTTGAAACAAAAATCATTTCATATACAAATATTGAAAGGATTATCATTCCAACTAATATCCCACCTGCCATTATTAAAGCTTTTGAGGCATTTTCCATATTTTACCTCCTAAAATTCATTCATTCTAATTTGTTCAAATGTCATACTATTTAATCTACCAGTTACATTATCATAACTCATATTAGTACATTTATATGTAGCTCTTTTAAATTCTGCTTGTGGGTAATATGTAATTTTGTAATATTCACGTCCCCCAACATCTGGTAAATTTGTTCTTATACCAGAGTCTCTTGCATTAGCTATTGATACTGTTGGGTCATCTTCTGAAGCTATACTCCTTATATTAATCAATACATTTTGAAGTCTGTCATAATCTTTTCTTGTTCCATCATCATTATATAAACTATATGTATTTCCTTCTTTAAATACTTTTTGCAGTGTTTGGCGATCTAATTCAAACCCACTCCCAGAACTCTTTTGTATATAAAATTCTTCCCTAAGTCCAATATCCTTGTGTATTATTACGGAAACATTTATTCTTAAATTTGTTTCTCCATTGGTAATTCTTGACTGATACTTTGTATTATTATCTATTGCTTTATTTAAAACACTTATAACATCTGATCCATACATAATTTTTTTGTTGTATGCCTCAAAACCGTTTATTAAAAGCAAGTATTTCTTTTGATACAGCATCATTATCTTGCATTCCAACTAATCTACTTGTATTGTTAAAGGAGAATAGTAATATAGATATAAGTATTAATGAAATTAAAATTCCACCTGCTATAATAATAGCTTTAGATGCATTTTCCATATTCTACTTCTCCTTTCTTTTGTTTTAATTTTACATCATTGACTGAATTGAACTGAATGAAGATGTCATACTCATTAATCCTATTGCAACTAATGGTACTATTAAGTATCCTACAAATAATACTATCATTGGTGCAAATCCTATTGCTTTACCTATCATGCCTTTTCTTGAAATTAATCTTTCGTTTGATGCTTTTCTTCTTTCTTGGTAATAATCTCTTTCTGTATCTAGCTCATCGAAAGCCTCTCTTATTGGGATTTTTTCAACAGCTGCCTGTAAACTTTCTACTATTGTTATTAATGGTTTAAATGTAATGTCATTTTTTAATTCTTCTAGAGCTTCCCATGCTCCACTTTCATAGTTATTAACGCATTTTGAAATAGGTGCTTTAAAGATATTTGCATATCTTTCTAGCCACTCAAGTATCATTTCAACATTTACCCTCTCAATTTTCATAAGCATAAGTATAATTGTCTGATACTGCATTACTTCATCTTCCATTTCCAATTTTCTTAATATCTTTTGGAAGTATAATAGCCATGTAGGTATCATATATCCACATACTGAAAATGTTAATGCGAGTAATATATTAAACCAATTTATGTATTCACTATTAATTGTTTGCAATTTTGTATATATTCTTTTTGCAGTTTCTGTAATTTCTTCTTCTTCTGCATCTTCATAATATTCTGAATATTTTACAGCTTTTTCAATATCCTCAACTGTAGTATTTGGTTTTCCCCTAAACATATCTAGAAATGTATTATCAATCTGTGTTTGGTCCATTGCTTCTTTTTCCTGACTTGCTGACATAGAAATCAAGTCGTAATCAGATGTAGGCGAAGTGTATATATAATCTATTGCTGTTTTATGAATTTTATTCATTAAAAACATTGACACACAAAATACCAGTATTGTTAGACATATTTTATTTACATATATCCATTCCATTTTGTCTTTTGATGCTGCATCTTTTAATAATTTTGTTAAATTTTTATATGATTTTGTCCCTCTCCTTGGTATGAATAAGTCTATAAACCATTTAAAAATTGGAATTTTATAAACTTTTGCTTGCCAAGGATTTTGCGTATTTTTCATTGATGTATCTGATGTTGTATCCTTTACTTTTCTAATAAGTACATAACAAACAAATGTTAATATTATTATTAATAACTGAATTATTAGTCCAAGTTTTCCATTATAGAAACTACTTGTAAAGCTGAAGTTTGATACAGCCCATGATTTTAATAAGTCAATAAATAGTATTGGTACAATTGATATAACAGATAAACTTTGGAAAACATAATCCAATTTATCTCTTTTTAATATTTCAATTTGCATTTCCTGTGTAATATTATTTAAGTTTTTCAAATATAGCGATGCACCAGAGTCTGTTTTTCTATCACCAAATTCACGAGTTAAATATGATATTCCTGCAAATTCTTTCAAATAGCTATTTGGAGCAATATCATAATATTTTTCAAGTTCCTCTTCTGGATCATTTGATATTAATATTTCATAAATTTTTTCGCCTTGTCTTGATACTTCTAGTTCATCATTTTGAGATACTTGATATATAGCCTCTTCTACCATGTTGTATTCATGGTATGCGTGTCTTATTTCTGAGAAAAATTCAACTTGTTCTTTTAAAAGTTTATTATCAAGTTTTGAAACCATTCCTTCAATAATTGTTTCAATCATGAATACCTCATATAGTAGTAGTATTGCAAGTAGTAATGGATTTTTTCTTGCAAGTACAATAATCGCTATTGTTAATGGTATTATGATTAATAATGCTTTTGTTATTATAGAAGATGCTTGTCTTCTTGTTTGATATTCGTCTTGTATACTTATTATTTCTAGTCTTCTTCTAAGTTTTAATAAATATCTTTTAATTCCTGGTACTTTAGCATATATCATATATAATTTTTGATATATTATGTCTGAAGAATATTTGTTAACTTTTGTGCCTTGTCTTAACTCTCTAAGATATTTTCTTTCACCTTTGTTCATCATTTTGTTCATAATTACATAAGCAACTACAAAGAGAATAAGTAAGCCAAAAGTTCCACCCACTATGTAAATAAGCACGTCATTACTTATCATGTCGTAAAGTACCTCCTTTGTTATTATATTTATGCTTTTGTTTTTCTTGTAGTTCTTGATTTTGTCGCAGTTTTTGTGTTAGTTGGTTCATCTAATGGTACAACACCTTCGTATCCATCCTTAATTTTAACATGCCAATTATCTGCAACAAATTTATCAAATGCTTCAATGTCACTATCATCCATATTATTTCTCATTTCCATTAAGTTTGTATCTGATATTTTATTTGTTATTACATATCCATCGTCTATATGTTCAAGTATATTTACATATCTATATGTCTCTCTATCTGTTATTTTTGTAAAGTAATGTGTAGCATTATCCATAAATTTGTCTAATTTGCCTTCAAGTGTTTTTTCTTTTCTATGGTCAAATGTGTATTCGTTTTTATTTTCTACTGGAATACACTCTGTAATTCTTTCTATGTATCTTCTACCTCTAAAGTCTTTTATTAAGTGTATATCAAAGTTTAAAACTTGTATAACTTGTTCCTCTGCTGTTTTTTCGTCTTTGAATACTCCTGTTCTTAACATTGAGTTTCTTAATGCTGTAACTAAGTTAGGGAAAGTTTTAGCATGGTGAGTAAATAATGTAAATTTAGAAGCAACTTGGGCAGCCTGTATCATCCATGCAGCAACCGGGTCTGTTGCAACCTCTCCGAATAATGTTTACGGAACCATCAGTTTTCTTTTGCACGTCTAGTCCCTCTTGTCCTGAAACTGTTTCAGTCTCTCTAAATGAAAGTATGTTTCTTGTTGGATATATCTTTCTTAAGTGTAACTCGAACGCAACCTCTTGAACCCTTATGTTCATTGTTTCATATATATTTTCTATCATTGCCATAAGCATTGTTGTTTTACCAGAACCTTGCTCACCAGTAAGTGCTATAATTCTTGCACCTTTTACAAGGAATTTTAATAAGTCAATTGCTTGTTCTTTTCCGTCACAGTTAATAATTTGTTCTAGTGTTGCTCTTTTTACGTCAAACTTTCTTACGAAGAAAGCCCATGTTTCTGAAAATGATGGTCTAACAACAACTATACGAGAACCATCCTTCATTTCATTGATTTTATAACCATTTGAATCTGATAATTGTCCTGGGTTATTATATTTATATATGTTTTGGCAAACTCTCTTTAATTCACTCTCTGCACCAAAGCTTAAAAATGCAAGTCTTATAGATTTACCTTTAAAGAATATCCATATTGCATCACATGCTCTAGGTACTTTGTTTTCTAGGATTTGATCTAGATAATCTCCATCTGTTTGTGCAACTTGGCTTAAGAAGCTTTCAGGCAAACCAGATACACCACCAGATACACCATCTATGTTCATATCTCTTATTTCATCAATACTGCTGTATCCTTTATATGATTGATATATTCTTTGTGTTACTATCATTAATTTATCATGGAAGCTTAATACAATATTTTCTTTTTCATAAATATCGTCTATTTCTTCTGCTGTTATAACAAAGCATGGCTTTGTCTCTCCTGAAACATATTTTAAAGTATCAAGATTATATTTTTCAATAAATTCAGTTAAGGCTTCATATCCAAATTGTTGTTTATATACATATATCAATATATCAAATTTGTCCTGTGCAGTAAGTAAAGAAGGTATATCAAAAGGAATAGCTTTTGATATATTTGTTTCGTCTGTACCATATTCTTTTGATAATAAGTCATATATTAATTCCTTAACATATTTTTTATCATTAACATCTCCATAAGTACATCCTTTTAATGCTTTCTTTAACTCGTATTTTTTATTTTTCCTTCTTTTTAATTCTTCTTCTGACAATCCTATATCATAAAGGTTTATTTTTGTGATTTCGTCTAGTCTTCTCTTAACAAATTCTGTCATTAGTGCTATTGTATATGTTTTATCGTCTTGTTCAACTTCGTCAACTACTTCTTCATTTTTCTTAGCAACTAATATTCTAACAACAACAAAACCTGCTACAGCGAAAATTAGTAAAATTATCAGTATGTTCATTAAATTCATATTAGGATTCCTCCTTTTAGTTTATCAAATCCTCATTTGTAATTCTTGCATTTTATATATAATAGCATCTTCTGCTCTTTTTAATTCTTTTATGAAAAATGCCGTTCTATCGTCTAAATCATCCATTTTTCTTATTTTAGGATTTAAAAAGAATTCTGCAACTGTTCCTTCTTGTACTGACTCTGCATAAATGTGATTATATGGAACAGATAATATTTCATTTTTTTCTCCTATTTCTCTTGAAATATTTTTTGTTGTATATTTTGAATCTCTATCATATCTATTCATTAATAGCATTGTATTTTTAGGTGTAAACATTTTTTCTTTTTCTTTAAGTTCAGCAAATTTCGTGAATTCTGATGGTTTTTGTTCCATATTTACTATTATTATTGTAGACATTTGTAATATTTCTCTTGTAGTTTGATCATCTAGTCCATTATTTAAATCTACAAATACAATGTCATAATATTTTCTTGCAACATTTATGATATTTCTACATGAAGCATAAATTCTTGCATAGTCAATTTTTTCTCCTTCTTTATCTGATGGTCCTGCAAGTATTTCTAATCTCTTTTTTAAAATCATTCTTGTATAATTAGGTATCATATCTGACTCTAGTCTATTGGCAGCTGCAAGTTTTGACATTCCTTCTATTCCTGATTCAAGGTCCATTGTATTTTTATTTTTTGTTACTAAGTTTACTGTTGTTGAAATAATTTTGTTAAAGCCAAATGCTTCCATTGTTACTTGGTCATTATATCTTGTTGACATTAGAAGTGTTCTATAGTTATGTTCAATTGCCATGTGCATTGCGATAGCCATAGCTGAGTGTGTTTGTCCTATCTTGCCTGTGTTATTATTCCAATATGTAACGATTACCATTTTTATTTTCCTTTCTAATCTAGACTTCTCATTATTTTAGAAATTTCTTTTGAAGAAATTTCTCCCTCAAAAATTGTGCTTATTAAATATTGTAAGCTATTTTTATAATGGTCGCTTAATTTTTTTATCTTAATTCTTGAAACAATTTGATTTTCTACTGTTACGCTGTAATTTCCAAGTTCTATTGGAAAGTTTATCATTTCTTTGTCCCATTTAATTTTATATCCTAAAGACAAAAAGTCTAAATATTCGTTTTCTTCTTTTAGCATGCTTTTAGAAAATAATACTTTTATAAGTTTAACCGGTACTGTACATGCACTTAATACTTCTAATCCTCTTTTTAATGAATATAAATCAAATGCAGTTACAAAGCAGTTTACTGAATTTTTTTGTGCTTGGAAACTCTGAAACATTTCTGGACTATCAATATCAATTAAAACTACATCATATCCTAAATCTTTTTCGTCTATTCCTAAATAGTCACAAAGTTCTTCCATGCTTCTAAATCCAACTGCTACTTCAAATCCTTCAAATTCTGTTACATACGTTCTTGTTGGACTGATAGCTGGAACAACATATTTTGCTTTTTGTGCTGCAGTCGTATCTATTAATAATACTTTTTTCTTTGCTAATGTTACAATTTTTGCTATATATAGTATTAAATCTATTTTGTCATATCCTCCTATAAAACCTACTGTCTTCATTTACAGTTATACCGCCCTTCTTTAAACTATTCTTACTTACACATAATGAAGGTAAATGCAATTTTTTGCATTTACTTTCATTTTTATCTCTTGATTTGAATATTATAAGCCATCAACAAATTGTTGTCTTGCAGATTTTTGTCTTTGTGCTTCTTCTTCTACACCATTTTCAACATTAGATGTTGCATCTTTTTCATAATTTCTTACTGCATTATTTATAACGTTTCTTTGATCCATCTTATTTTCTGTATATCTTGCAGCAAGTGCTGCTTTTGCAGTTGCTTCTATATTATCATCGTCATTCATTAATTCTATTACTGTTGATGATGCTATATATGTTGGTATTGATGTTCCTTGCATTCCTGCATCTGTATATGTTGTTGCATATAATAAAGATCCTTCCATTATGTATGCTTCAACTATTGCATTACTCATTGTAAGTATTTCATCTTCTCCAACTTTCATCCATACTGTATCTGAATTTGTATCTTCCACATATTTTCTTGATAGGACAATGTAATCTTCTCCTGATGGAAGTCTTAATCTTACATCAATAAATTGGCCTTGCTCAAGTGTCGATGGTAATAATATCATATTATATTCTTGTAATCTCATATCCTTTGTATCAGTTCTACCTTCTGGATTAATCATATCTGTTGTAAGAACTGTTCCTATTGCTAGGTCAATTTTAGCTGTAGAAATATCTGTTAAATATGTACCAGCATTGTTTGCATCAATTGCATTGCTTGGTACTCCATCTGCTTGAACAGTTTTTTGAGTTGCAACGCTTGCATTTACAAAACCTCCTGATGTAACTTCTGATGATAATACATATACTGTTCTATATTGTATTGCATCTTGTTCATCTTTTATCTTTTTTAATTGAAGTAATAAAAACATAATTATTAAACCTGTTATAACTAATGTTAAAAGCATTCCTAATAAAAATGATGTTCTTGCCTTTTTTTGCATTGGATTCATTGCCATATCTAATTTCCTCCTTATATATTCTTCATTTTTTGACAGAATATTTTATCTTATTGTTAATTATACTATATTAAAATGAAATATACAATATTTTATAATTTTTGTAACGTATTTGTAAAAAAAGTGTAATATTGCTGTAATTTGTTTTATTTTAATAATAGTAGTTTATCTTTTATTTGCTTTTTGTATTATATCACTTGATTTTTTCACTTGCAACATTATTTGACATTTTATAATTATTTATTCAAAAAATTTTAACAAAAATTTCATGTTTAATTATTATTTTTTTGTGCATTATATAATATTGAAAAACGGGATTACTTATTTATTCAGTTTTTCAAAATATTATATAGATTAACTTTCCTAGGAGGTGAATTGAGAAATGGCAACATCAAACAACAATAGAAAAGTTGTTCCAGAAGCTATGGACGCTTTAGATAAGTTCAAATATGAAGTAGCTAGCGAAGTAGGTGTTAATTTAAAAAACGGATATAACGGTGATATATCTTCAAAAGACGCTGGAAAAATCGGTGGTAACATGGTTAGAAAATTAATACAAAAAGCTGAAAACCAAATGATTGGTAAATAAGTTTTTTATTAGCTAGTATAGCGTAATATAATTTATTAAGGGAGTATAAATTTTGCTTTTATACATAAAGGCAGGATTTGTACTCCTGCCTTTTTTTAATTATTAACTTTATGTGTTACCATTGGTGTAGATTCTGTGATTCTGCTAAATGTATATCCATTTTGTAATCCATAATCTATTATGTCACTTAGTGCATTAAGTGTTTTCGTGTTTCCTTTAAAATCGTGCATTAAAACTATATTTGCTCTATTTTTCTTTAATCCCTTTGTTACATTATTATAAACTGCCGTAGAATTTTTTGCTCCTCCTGCATCGTTTGAATCTACATTCCAATCGAAATATTTATATCCTCTTGCAACTACTTCTTTTGTTAGCTTTGTCATTATTCCTAGATTAAATCTGCTTACTGTATTTGAGCTACCTCCTGGGAATCTTGTAATAGTTGCATTATAACCTGTTGATTTTTTTATTTTATCTTGTAGCTTTGTTATATTATTCATATATGTATCTACAGATTTATATATCGACTTATAATCATGAGAATAACCGTGAATTGCAACTGTATGTCCTTCATTTACTTCTCTTTTTACTAATTTTTCGTTTCCTGAACTATAATTTATTATGAAAAATGTTGCTTTTACACCTTTTGATTTTAATATATCTAATATTTTAGGTGTTATTGTTGAAGATGGTCCATCGTCAAATGTTAAATATATAGTTCCACTACTCTTTCCTGTGTTATTGTTTTGATTTGTATTATTATTTGTAGTATTATTATTTGTATTATTAACTTTTGTTTCTTCTTTTTTACTTACTGTTACAGTTCTTGTCTTTTTGGCTTCGTTTCCACTATTATCTTTAACTATGTATGTAATTGCATATTTTCCTACTGTTCCTGTATCAACTTTGCCTGTAATCTCAATTTTCTCTGTTAAATCTCCATCTATTTCGTCTGTTGCTTTTGCTCCTTGTTCTTCATATTTTGCATTTAATTCTAATTTTATATTCGCGCTTCCATTTAGTTTTATCTCCGGTGGTTCTTTATCAACTAATTTTATTGTCCTTGAAACTGTTGCTACATTTTTTGAACTATCCTCTACCGTATAAATTAGTTTATATTCTTTATCATTTACTTCTTCTTTAGTAATTGTTACTTTATCGTTTAGTTCTTCGTCTGAATTATCTAAAACAGTATATCCTGCTTCATTATATTCTTCTTTATATGATATTTCTTCTGTTTCATTTCCTTCTAGTTTTATTTCAGGTGGGGTTGTATCAATTATTTCAAAAATTTGTACTTTTGTATAACTGCCAAATAAAGTTGGCACTATATATTTTACTTCATATTTACCAGTTTTATTAAAATCAACATTGCTTTCTACTTTTACTGCTTTACTTACATCCATAAAATGGTATTTTACACTAACTTCTCCTAAGTCAGCTTCTTCTCCTACCTCAAAACTCGTCTTTGCATTTAAACTTATCTCAGGTTTTTCAAAAGTAAAAGTTATTCCTAAAGTAAGTATCATTAATATAGTAAGTATGATAACTACTATTTTTAATTTTTCTATCTTTTTTATTTTAAATATTAAAAGTAAAATACCAATAATTGCAATATAAAAAAAAGTTTCTATTAAATATACATACAACATATTTTTACCTCTTTTATTACTATATCTTTACTATATAACATATCTTATCTAATAGATTTTTTAAATTATCGCTAGATAAAAGCAGGATTAATTTTCCTGCTTTTATCTATTTTCTTCTTATTTGCTTGGCATTAATGATATAATTCTTCCTGCAAAATCACCAAAGTTTTGTGATTGTACTATAACTTTTCCTGGTCCTGTAAGTCTTGTTAAAAATAGACCTTCTCCTCCTAAGAATATATTTCCTAGTCCTTTTACAGTTTCTATTTCATAAGATACTGAATTTTCAAATGCTACAACATTTCCAGTATCAACTTTTAAAACTTCTCCAGGTGCTAATTCTTTTTCTATTGGGTCTCCATCTATTTCTAAGAATAACATACCTTTACCTTGTGCTTTTTGTAATATAAATCCTTCTCCACCAAAAAGACCTGCTGAGAATTTCTTAGAAAATGTTATACTTAACTCTACATCTGGTTCTGCACAAAGAAATGCACCTTTTTGAATTGTAAGTCCTCCCGGAACTTGTGATAAATCAATTGCTTTTATATCTCCTGGCACTGTAGTTGCAAAAGCAATTTTAGCATCATCTCTTTCTGCTGTATATGTACTCATAAATAATGACTCGCCCGCAAACATCCTTCCAATGCTCTTCATTACGCCACCTTGTGCGTTTGTACTCATTTTAATTCCTTCTGTTTGCCAAGACATCCCTCCTGTTTGTGTGTACATGGCTTCTCCTTTATTGAGAGTTACTTCAACTGCTGGTACTGTTCTTCCTAAAATTTCATACTTCATTTTTTCCCTCCCTTTAATTTTTATATAAATTGGCATAAACTACAAACTAACATTATTTTAACATATTGCTTTTTTATTTACAATATTTTTTTGTAAAATTATTCTAATTCAAATGCACCTGTATATAACTGGTAATATGTTCCTTTTTGTTCTATTAATTCATCATGATTTCCTCTTTCTATTATTCTTCCATGGTCTAACACTATTATTGCTTTAGAATTTCTAACTGTTGAAAGTCTATGTGCAATTACAAATACAGTTCTACCGTCCATTAATTTATCCATACCGTCTTGAACTATTTTTTCAGTTCTTGTATCAATACTTGATGTTGCTTCGTCTAGTATCATAACTGGTGGATCATTTATTGCTGCTCTTGCAATTGATAAAAGTTGTCTTTGTCCTTGTGATAAATTTGCTCCATCTCCAGTTAAATATGTATCATATCCGTTAGGTAATCTCATTATAAATTCATGAGCATTTGCAAGTTTTGCAGCTTCGATAACTTCCTCGTCTGTTGCATTTTCATTTCCGATATTTTATGTTTTCTTTTATTGTGCCTGTAAAAAGGTTGGTGTCTTGTAATACCATACCTAATGAACGTCTTAAATCGTCTTTTTTTATTTTATTTATGTTAATGCCATCATACCTAATTTTTCCATCTTCAATATCATAAAAGCGATTTAATAAGTTAGTAATTGTCGTTTTTCCAGCACCTGTTGCTCCAACAAATGCTATTTTTTGTCCTGGCTTTGCATATAGTGTTATATCATGTAAAACTAATTTGTTTAGTTCATATCCAAAGTCTACGTCGTGTAATTCTATATATCCTTTTACTTCTACATATTCAAGTCTTCCGTCATGGTGAGGGTGTTTCCATGCCCAGATACCTGTTTTTTCTTGTGTTTCTACTAATTGTCCGTTTTCATATTTAGCATTTACAAGAGTAACATATCCATTGTCCTTTTCTGGCTCTTCATCCATAAGTTCAAATATTCTTTTTCCTCCTGCAAGTGCCATTGCAACTGAGTTTAATTGTTGTGATATTTGTCCAATTGGTCTTGTAAAGGTTTTGCTAAGTTGTAAAAATGCTACTATTAGTCCTGTTGTAATATTTCCTATTCCATTTACTGCAAGTATACCACCAATTATTGCAATTAACGCATATTGTAGATTTCCTAAAGCTACTAATATTGGCATTAAGATATTTGCAAATTTATGTGCTTGATACATTGCATCAAATAATTCATTATTTATTTTATCAAATTCTTCTTTTGCCTTTTCTTCATGGCAGAATACTTTTACAACCTTTTGTCCATTAATCATTTCCTCTATGTATCCGGTTTACTTTTCCGAATTGCTTTTTGTTGTCCTATAAAGTGTTTAGAGCTGTTTCCCGCAATTTTCTTGGTTATTGTTAGCATTATTATTAATGAAGCAATTACTACTAATGTTAAATATATATTAGTTACAACCATTGCTACAAATACTCCAACTATTGTTATTGCAGAAGCAAATAGTTGTGGCAAACTTTGTGATATAAGCTGGCTTAATGTATCTGTATCGTTAGTATAGTGACTCATTATATCTCCGTGTGTATGCGTGTCAAAGTATTTTATAGGCAATTTTTGCATTTTTACAAACATTTCGTCTCTTATTTGTTTTAAAACGCCTTCTGAAATTTTTACCATTACCCTTGTGTATATAAAAATTGTTACAACACCAATTGCATAAAGTGCTGTCATTATGCCAATTGCTTTTAATAATTCTGTATATACCGGATTTTCTACTCCTATTAATGGTACTATATAATTATCAATAAGTGTTTCTAAAAATAGTGAGCACGCTATATTTGCAATTGTATTTGCAATAATACATACTACTACTATAATTAATCTTTTTTTATGTTTTTCTTTAATATATCCAAATAGTCTTTTTATAGTTCCAATATCAAATCTTTTCATTGGAGGATTGTTCATTGATTAATCATTCCTTTCTTTCTAATCTCCTGTAAATTATTTATTTAAAGTTCCTCCCTGTGTTTGTGAAGTATATACATCTTTATAAATTTCATTTGTTTCAAGTAATTCTTCATGTGTTCCTATTCCGTTTATTTTACCATTATCTAATACTATTATTTTATCTGCATCCTCTACTGAAGAGATTCTTTGTGCAATTATAATTTTTGTAGTATTTGGTATTTCTTCTTTAAAGGCTTTTCTAATTAAACTGTCTGTTTTTGTATCTACAGCACTTGTAGAGTCGTCTAATATCAAAATTTTTGGCTTTTTTAAAAGTGCTCTAGCAATACATAATCTTTGTTTTTGTCCGCCTGATACATTAGTTCCACCTTGTTCTATATATGTATCATATCCATCAGGAAAACTTTGTATAAATTCGTCAGCTTGTGCTAATTTGCAAGCTCTAATCATTTCTTCGTCTGTTGCATCTTCTTTTCCCCAACGTAGATTATCTTTTATCGTTCCTGAGAATAGTACATTTTTCTGTAAAACCATTGCAACTTGATTTCTGAGTGAGTTTAAATCATAGTCTCTAACATCTACACCGCCTACTTTTACTGCTCCTTTTGTTACATCAAATAATCTTGGAATTAGCTGTACGAAAGTTGTTTTAGAGCTTCCTGTACCTCCTATTATTCCTACTGTTTCTCCTGATTCTATATATACATTAATATCTTTTAAACACGTTTTATTTATATCATTTACATAGCTAAAGCTAACATTTTCGAAAGATATTTCTCCATTTTTTACTTCGTGTATTGGATTTTCTTTGTTTGTTAGATTGCTTTTTTCTTCTAATATTTCAACTATTCTTTCTGCTGATGCTCTTGATATCATAATCATTACTAATACCATTGATAACATCATAAGAGACATTAACATTTGCATTGCATACGAAATTAAACTTGTTAATTCTCCTGTTGTAAGCTCATTACTTATTATAAATTTTCCACCAAACCATGATATTAATATTATTACTACATCAACAGTAAATTGCATTAATGGACTATTTAACATTACTATACCTTCTGCTTTTAAAAATCCATCATATATTTCCTGTGATATATTATTAAATTTATTTATTTCCTTATCTTCTGTTACATAAGACTTTACAACTCTTATTCCTCTTACATTTTCTTCAACAGCATTATTTAATTTATCATAAGTTTTAAATGTTTTTTCAAAAATTGGATGTGCCTTTGTTGCAATTAGATATAGCCCTATTCCTAAAAATGGAACCATTACTAAGAAAATTAGTGATAATTTTACATTTATTGTAAATGCCATTATAAGTGAAAATATGAGTAATAGTGGTGATTTTACTGCTATACGTATTATCATTTGAAATGCCATTTGAACATTTGTAATATCTGTTGTATGTCTTGTAATTATACTTGCAGGTGAGAATTTGTCTATGTTTGAAAATGAAAAATCTTGAACATTATAGTACATACTTTTTCTTAAATTTTTTGCAAATCCTGCTGATGCTCTTGCTGAGAATCTACCTGATAGTATTCCAAAAATTAATGATGCTATAGCACATATTATTAATAATATCCCAATCCTGTAGATTGCATTTATATCTCCTTTATCCATCCCATCGTCAATTAAATAGGCCATTAGAAATGGGATAATAACTTCCATTATTGATTCTAATGCAACAAAAACCGGCGACATAATCGCATCTTTTTTATATTCTTTAATTTGTTTTGCTAGTGTTTTAATCATGAATTTCCTCCCTTTGCTTGTGTCAAGACGCAAATTATATTATTTTTTGTAAAATTGATTTAACTTTTGGTAATAAGTAATGGCTACCTCCTTTATCTTTTACATCTTCTACCATACTTATTATTAAAAATTGTCCATTTGAACTGTCATCTGCTGTAAATGCGTTAAACCAACCTATTTCTGTTCCTGTTTTGTCATCTTGTGATGCCTTTATTTCAGCTGTTCCAGTTTTTCCAGCTATTTTTTTGCCATTTATTCTTGCTGAATATGCTGTTCCATTTGGATTTTCTACAACTTGTATCAAATCTTGTTTTATTATGTTTGCTGTTTCTTTTGTGAAAGCATTTTCAACATAATATTCAGGCTCGATGTTTTGTTTATATATTATATATGGTTTTATCATATTTCCGTCGTTTACAAAACTTGAGTAAATCGATGCAATATGAACTGGATTTACTAATACTTTTCCTTGTCCATATCCAGTATCTGCAAGTTGAATTTCACTTTCAAAAGTATCATTATTTGCATAAGTTGATGCTGTCATGCTTTGCTCAAATTCTATTGATTTTCCAAAGCCAAGTTTGTTTAATGAAGTTTTAAGTTTTTCTTCACCAATTTTTAATGCAGTTTTTGCAAAATATATATTATCTGAATTAATTAAAGCATTTGCAAGATTTGCTGGAGTTCCATATTCTTTTAATGTTGTTACATAATATGTACCCCAACTAGAATTGTTTTGCCATTTTTTACCGCTTGCTCCAAAATCTTCATCAGCGGTAATACTTTTTGTATCAAGTGCAATTGCTCCTATTATTGGCTTAAATGAAGAACCCGGTGCATAGCTTGCTGAATATCTACTATATAGTGGCTTATTTTCGTCATTTGTTAATGTATTCCACTTATTATTTGACATACCAAGTACGAAAGCATTTGTATCATAAGATGGCGTACTGCATAATGCTAAAACTTCACCAGTTTTTGGTTCAATTATTACGCATCCTGCTTTATCGTCTTTAAATTCTTCATATACATAATTTTGTATTCTCATATCAATTGTTAATTTTATATTTTCTCCATTTTGTACATCAATTTTTGCAATTGTTTGAATTCTATTTCCTTGACTATCAGTTATATATATTTCTGCTCCATTTTTTCCTTTTAGCTTATCTTCATATAACTTTTCTATTCCAGATTTTCCTATTATACTATTTGCTGTATATCCTTTATTTGGATTTTCTTCTAATTCTTCTTTTGTTATATTTTGTACATATCCAAGTAAGTGTGCAATTTCTTTTGCATAAGGATAAACTCTAGCTTTTGCATCAGTAATCATAACACCTGGTATTTGTAATAGCTTATCTTTTAATTCTGTATCGTCTTTTGCAACATTTGCCATTGCAACAAAAGTATCTGGTGCAACATAAGAAGCACTTAGATTTGAGTTTATTTTTTCTACAGTTATATCAAGTAATTCTGCAAGTTTTTTTATACTTTCTTCTTTATTTTCCCCCATCTTTCCTGGAACGAGTCCAACAGATGATACAACTCCTTCTCCTGCTAAAAATACATTATTTCTATCATATATATTTCCTCTTTTTGCTTCTGTTGTTCCTACTCTTACTCTTTCAGAATCGTCTAAATCTGGATATATTACATTAGAAGACCACGCAAGTCTATAATTCTTCTCTGCATTATGAGATAGCGTAACTTTATTTGCAAAACTAATATTTCCTGCAATTGTATCCATTGACATATTATAAGTAATTTCCGCAGTTCCATTTTTTTCGTCTTCATTTACTTGCATATTTGTAACTGTTATATTTGTTGCTTCTATTCCTTTATATATATTCTTATTTCTTGAGACGAAAACATCTAAACTAAAATCGTTCCTTGTTTTTTCGTCTAAAAGATTATACATTTGCTCATATTGTTCATTTTGTAGATATGATATGTATGCGTTAAATACATCCTCTGGTCTGCTTTTACTTACAACATTATTAAGTAATACACATGTTATAATAATTACTGCAATTGCAATTATTACTACTAAAAAAGGTACTATAAATCTTTTAATTCTCATTTTTGCTATCCTTCCTTTCTAAGTTATTTTATTAAACTTTCTATCATTTTTATTGTGAAGATTTGTGATATATCACTAATGTTTCTTTCATATTCTTCACCTAATACTATATTATCTGATACAACTTTTATTGATATTGCTGGTATTTCATATTTGTTTGCAATTGTATAAACTGAAATTGCTTCCATGTCTTCACATAACATTTTATATTTTCTGTTTAATTTTAAAAGCATATCAATTTGTCTATTCCAAATATCTCCACTACCAATTTTGCCAAAATGTATCTTTTTGTCTTCGCCTGCAATCTTTTTTGCTAATTCAATTAATTTTTCATTTGCTTTTTGCTCTATTACTTCATTATTATCGTCGTTCTTTTTAAATGTTGCAAGAGTATATCCTTCTATGTCTATTCCTTCACCTTTATTTTTCTTAGTCGTATCTATTGATGTTATATTAATTGCTTGTGTACCAATGATAATTTCTTTTTTATGTATTGTTTCTTCACATCCGCCTGCAATTCCTTCATTTATTATTACTTTAGGCTTGTATTTTTCTATTGCATGAGTTAAGCTCATTGCAGTATTAATTAATCCTACGTTTGATTCACAAAGTACGATATTTTCTCCTTTTATTATGCCTTCATAAAATGTGCAAATTTTATCTTCTATTTTTTTCAAATTTTCAAGCTGTTTTTTTATATAGTTTAATTCGACATCCTCCATTGCTGCTATAACGAGAGCTTTAGTTTCTTTCATTTTTTATCATCCCTTTCTATATCATACTTTGTTTATTCTTTTTATTTAATAAATATATGAAAAATCCTGCAAGTAAAAAAGTAATTAAATATGTTATGATTATAAATAACCAGTTTCCTGCAAGTAAATTGCTACCTGCAATTGTTGAAGATATTATTGAAGGAAACCTTGCAAAAGTTGATATCATTAAGAATTTCAATGGTTTTATTGGAAGTAAGCCACTTAAATAGACAAATAAATCTTTTGGAGTTCCTGGTATAAAAAATAATATAAAAAGTATTATATCTATTCTTTTTGTATCTGCAAACCACTTGCTATTTTCTATTTTGTCTATTTTTTCCTTTTCTACAAAACTATATATGAAATTTCTCCCGAATTTTCTAACTGCAAAAAATATTATAAAACTACTTAAAAATGAGCCTAAAAATATTACCATAAGTCCGCCAATTGCACCAAATGACATCCCTGCTAATATTTCTACAGGTTCTCCGGGAAGGATTGGTAAAAATATTTGTACTACCATTAGTCCAATTATTATAAATACTCCTTCTAGCCCTAAATCCTCTATTTCATTTTTTAGCTCGTTTCTTCCTTCTTCTGTTGATATGCTTTTAAATACAGGAATTAGTCTAGTTGTGAGCATTACCATTATTAAAATAAATATTATTAAAAGAATAACTTTAAATATTTTTATATTTCTACTTTGCATTTTTTGCTCCATTTTATTTATAATCTACTTCTAACATTTTATCTATTGTTATATCTTTTGTATGTTCTATTTTCTCCCATCTATTTTTTCTTATAAAAAATGCAATAAAATTTATTGGCATCCAAGATAATACAAATAATGGTAAGGCAAATATACCTTTTAAATATGGTTTGATTGATTTTTTACTAAATTTTATAGCAGAAATTGATATACATAAACTTACCAAATACCAGCAAATTAATGTTATTATTTTACTTGCAATATTTATATTTATTCCATTTACAATTGCTATTATTGCATGAACAATATATGATGTTAGTCCTAAAGATTGTATTAATGGTGATATTAAAAATATAAGACCATCTAAACAAGAAAAACTTGCATTTTTTATTCCATAATGCAATAGTTTTGTAAAATATATCTTACAACATTGTACTGTTCCAATAGACCATCTTTTTCTCTGTTTCCAGCTCTCTGTAAATGTCGTAGGTTGTTCATCATAAGTTATTGCATCTTCTACAAATGCGATTTTTTCATCACTTATAGCACATCTAACTGTCATTTCAATATCTTCTGTTAGTGTATGTGCTTTATATCCATTTTTTATTAATGCTTCTTTTGTTATCATAAATCCTGTTCCATTTATGAAACTTGATTTTTCTATATTCATCCTTGATTTGTTTAAAAATACATTATGAATTAAATAATGTAATGAATATGAACCTGAAATCCATGTGTCTGATGGGTTTTTACTATCTCTAAAACCTTGTGCTAGTTTATATCCTTCTGCTAACGCATTATTCATATTTTTTAAGAAATCTGGGTGTGTAATATTATCGGCATCAAATATAATATATGCTTCATGTTCTAAACTATTTAACTTTGCAAATGCTGTTCGTAGTGCTGCTCCTTTTGATGCAATTGGCATTTTGCACTCTATAATATTAGCTTTGTTTTCAAGTGCAATTTTTTTAGTATTATCAGTACAATTATTAATAACTACATATATATCATACAACTCTTTTGGATAATTCTGTTTATTTAAACTTTGTAATAAATTTCCAATTACCTTTTCTTCATTTCTAGCTGGTATTATTATTGCAAATTTGTGCTTTTCGCTTGTCTCATTTATTTTTCTTTTTGTTTTTAATATGAAAAAGCCTGTTATAACATAATAAATTAAATAGGCAACTGTTAATATATCTATTATCTTAAATATTTCTTTTATGAGTAACATTGCATTATCTCCATTTTCTTTTTTGTTTACATTATATCAAATTTTTTCCTAAATTAATATTAATTTTTCATTAATATTATTATTATATTACAAATATCTCATTTTGCAAATATTAAATGCGTAAAAAGTTAAAAAAGGTACTGATTTTTTATCAGTACCTTTTCATTAAATCATTTATACTTCAGTTATATCTACAATATCAAGTTCTTCTTCTGTTTTTGTATCTTCTATTGCATCATATAAAGCATTTGCTGTATCTAATGATGTAAAGCATGGAATCTTTGATTCAGCTGCAAGTCTTCTTATTTTAAATCCATCACGATTTGATTCTTTTCCTCTTGTTGGTGTATTAATTATAAAGTTTATTTTGCCAAGTTGTAATAGATTTGGTATGCTTTCTGCTCCTTCCCATATTTTCTCTACAACAATTGCATCTATTCCATTATTTTTTAGAAGTGTGGCAGTTCCTTTTGTAGCATATATATTAAATCCTTTATTATATAATTTTCTTGCAAGTGGTAGCATTTCTTCTTTGTCTTTATCTCTTACTGTTATTAAAACATTGCCAGATTTTGGTATATTAATTCCTGATGCAATAAATGCTTTTACTATTGCGTCTGAGAAGTTCTTTGATACACCTAAAACTTCGCCTGTTGATTTCATTTCTGGTCCAAGGCTAGTATCTGCATTTTTTATTTTTTCAAATGAAAATACTGGCATTTTTATTGCTATGTATTCACTTCTTTTATATATTCCTGTTCCATATTCCATATCTTTTAATTTTTCGCCAAGTATTACTCTTGTCGCAATGTCAATTACTGGAAGATTCGTAACTTTGCTTATATAAGGTACTGTTCTACTAGAACGAGGATTTACCTCAATTATATAAACTTCTCCCTTTGATATAATAAACTGAATATTAAGCACTCCAACTACATGTAATTCTTTTGCTATTTTTTCCGTATAGTCTATTATTTTTGCTTGATGCTCTTCTGATATATGTTGAGTTGGATATACTGATATACTATCTCCTGAGTGAACGCCTGCTCTTTCTAGGTGTTCCATAATTCCTGGAATAAGTATATCTTCTCCATCACAAATTGCGTCTACCTCAAGTTCTTTTCCTAGCATATATTTATCTACAAGTATTGGATGCTCTTGTACAGTTTTATTTATTTCGTTTATAAATTCTGTAATTTCTGCATCATCATAAGCTATTGCCATGCCTTGTCCACCTAATACATAAGATGGTCTTACTAATACTGGGTATTCTAGCTCGTTTGCTACTTTTATTGCTTCTTCGACTGTGTAAACAGTGCTTCCCTTTGGTCTTAATATTTTACATTTGTTTAATGCTTCATCAAATAATTCCCTGTCTTCGGCTCTATCCATGTCTTCTTCTTGTGTTCCAAGAATCTTTACTCCCATATCTTTTAATGCTTTTGTTAATTTTATGGCGGTTTGTCCTCCAAATTGTACAATTGCACCATAAGGTTTCTCTACATTTATTATGTTTTCGACATCTTCTCTTGTCAATGGTTCAAAATATAGTTTATCTGCAATATCAAAGTCTGTACTTACTGTTTCAGGGTTGTTATTTACTATTATTGTTTCGTATCCATGTTTCTTTAATGCCCAAACTGAGTGTACACTGCAATAGTCAAATTCTATTCCTTGTCCTATTCTTATTGGACCTGAGCCAAGTACAACAACTTTTTTCTTGTTAGTTTTTTCCTCTGCTTCATTTTCGTCGTCATAACTTGAGTAATAATATGGTGTTTCTGCATCAAACTCTGCTGCACAAGTATCAACCATTTTAAAGTTTGCTATAATATTGTTTTCTTTTCTTAATTTTTTAATTTCACTCTCTGGTATTTTTGAAAGTCTAGATATAACAGCATCTGTATATCCATAGACCTTTGCTTTTCTTAATATGTCTGGTGTAATATTGTTTGTTTTAAGTGTTTCTTCCATATCAACGAGATTTTTTATTTTGCTTATAAAGAATACATCTATTGTTGTTGCCTCATGTATTTGTTCTATTTTCATACCACGTCTTATGTTTTCTGCAATTACCCATAAAGTTTCATTATTTACATTTTTTAATTCTTGTCTTATTTGTTCATCAGTATAACTTGCAAATTTTGGTAAAATAAGGCTATCAACATTTTCTTCTAGTGAACGAATCGCTTTCATAAGTCCTGCTTCAAGTGTTGGAGCAATTGCCATAACTTCGCCTGTTGCTTTCATTTGTGTTCCAAGTTCTCTACTTGCTGTCAAGAATTTATTAAATGGCCACTTTGGTATTTTAACTACAACATAGTCTAAAACTGGCTCAAAGCAAGCATAAGTTTTTCCAGTAACCGCATTTTTTATTTCGTCTAATGTATATCCTATTGCAATTTTTGTTGCAACTTTTGCTATTGGATAACCTGTTGCTTTTGATGCTAATGCTGATGAACGGCTAACTCTAGGGTTTACTTCTATTACGGCATATTCAAAGCTATTTGGGTTTAATGCAAATTGTACATTGCATCCTCCTTCAATTTTTAATGCTGATATTATCTTTATTGCTGATGTTCTAAGCATTTGATATTCTTTATCTGCAAGAGTTTGTGATGGTGCAACAACGATGCTATCTCCTGTATGTACTCCAACTGGATTTATATTTTCCATATTACATACTGTTATGCAGTTTCCTTTTGAGTCTCTAATTACTTCGTATTCAATTTCTTTCCAACCTGAAATACATTTTTCTATTAATACTTGACATACTCTTGACAAGTGAAGTCCATTAGAGCTTATTTCTCTCAATTGTTCTTCTGTATATGCTATTCCTCCTCCTGTTCCACCTAATGTGTATGCTGGTCTTACTATTACTGGAAGTCCAATTTCTCTAGAAAATGCAACAGCATCTTCAACATTATTTACTACTTTACTTGCAATACATGGTTCGCCAATGCTTTCCATCATATCCTTAAATGCTTGTCTATCTTCTGCATTTCTTATTCCCTCTGGTGATGTTCCAAGTAATCTAACGTTGTTTTGTTTTAAGTATCCTTGTTCTGCAAGTTCCATTGCAATATTTAATCCTGTTTGTCCTCCAAGGTTTGGTAAAATACTGTCTGGTTTTTCTTTTTCTATTATCTTTTTTACTGTTTTTACTGTTAATGGTTCTATATATATTTTATCTGCCATATTTTTATCTGTCATTATAGTTGCAGGGTTTGAGTTTACGAGCACAACTTCTATTCCCTCTTTTTTTAGTTCAACACATGCTTGTGTTCCTGCATAGTCAAATTCTGCTGCTTGTCCTATTATAATTGGTCCTGAGCCTATTACTAATACTTTTTTTATTGATTTATTTTTTCCCATTATTATTACTCCTTAATATAAATTTATTTTCTAACCATTTCTAAAAATTCGTCGAAGATATATGATGTATCTTCTGGACCTGGACATGCTTCTGGGTGGAATTGTACTGTGAAAATCTTTTTTCCTTTATATCTTAGTCCTTCAACTGTTCCATCGTTCAAATTAATATGTGATACTTCAGCTATTTCTTTATTTATACTTTCTTCTTTAACATAATAACCGTGATTTTGTGATGTTATATATACTTTATCTGTTTTTAAATCTTTTACTGGATGATTTGGACCTCTATGCCCATATTTTAGTTTTGCTGTACTTGAACCTGTTGCTAGTGCCATTAATTGATGTCCTAGGCATATTCCAAGTATTGGAACATTTCCTTTATATAAGTTTTTGACTGTCTCTATTCCTATTTTGCAGTCTTCTGGATCTCCTGGTCCATTTGATAAAACGATTCCTTCTGGCTTACTTTCAAGTATTTTTTCTGCTGATGTGTCTTGTGGGTAAACATATACAGTGCAGTCTCTTTTTACAAGCTCTCTTATTATATTTTCTTTGCATCCAAAATCTAATAATGCAATTTTTATGTCTCCTTCTCCTTGTATATATGGTCTTTTTGTAGATGCTATTCCGTACTAGGTTTGTTGGTTTAAATTTCTTTATTTCTTCTATTATTTGTGCCTTATTAGTTATATCTGAGGTTATTTTTCCTCTCATTGTTCCACTGTTTCTAAGTATTTTTGTTAATTTTCTTGTATTGATATTTTTTAATCCTGGAACATCATTTTCAATTAGATATTCGTTTAGGTCCTTGGCATTTCTAAAGTTGCTTGCTTTTTCTGCAAGTTCGTGTACAAATATTGCACTTACCCATACTTTTTTTGATTCTGTATCTTCTGGTATAACGCCATAATTTCCAATAAGTGGATATGTCATTACAACTCCTTGTGAAGAATATGATGGGTCTGTGAATACTTTTAAGTATCCTGCCATTGATGTATTAAATACAACTTCTAAGCATGTATCTTTATCTGCTCCTATTCTTTCTCCTTCAAATATTTCTCCATTTTCTAGCACTAAGTATCCTTTCATCCTTTTTCTCCTTTATTTATATTTTATTTTTCTTAAAAAAAAGGGACTTAAAAATTCAAGTCCCTAAAATAATTTTTTAACCTTTAATCTGTTTTGCAACTTCTTCAGCAAAGTTTTCTTCTTTTTTCTCTATTCCTTCGCCTCTTTCAATTCTAGCAAATTCAATAACTTTTGCTCCTTTAGAAGAAAGCAAATCAGAAACCTTCATATTTGCATCTTTTACAAATACTTGGTCTACTAAACAAATTTCTCCATAGAATTTTCCAATTCTGCCTTGTACCATTTTTTCTGCTATTTCTGCAGGTTTTCCTTCATTTATAGCTTGTGCTTTTAAAATTTCCATTTCTTTTGCAACTCTTTCTTGTGGTACATCATTTCTAGTTAGATATTCTGGGCGTGCTGCAGCAATTTGCATACATATATCTTTTGCAAGTTCTGTATTTCCGCCTTCCATAGAAACTAAAACTCCAATTTTTCCTTCTCCATGGATATATTTTTCTACTAATCCATTTGAAGTAAATCTTACGAATCTTCTTATTGACATATTTTCGCCAATTGTAGCAATTTTTTCTGTTAAAACTTCTGATACAGTTTTACTAGAATCTTTTATCCATTTTTGAGCAAGTAGTTCTTCTACATTTGCTGGATTTTCTTTAACAACTTGATTTGCTACATCATTTGCGAAATTTTTAAATTCTTCATTTTTTGCAACGAAGTCTGTTTCTGCATTTACTTCAACTACTGCTCCTGTTTTTCCGTCTTCTGAAATACATGCTACAACTAAACCTTCTGCTGCAACTCTGCTTGATTTTTTAGCTGCTTTTGCGATTCCTCTTTCACGTAATAATTCAGCTGCTTTTTCCATATCTCCATCTGTTTCAGTTAAAACTTTTTTGCAGTCCATCATTCCTGCACCAGTTTTTTCTCTTAACTCTTTAACTAAATTTGCAGTAACCATTATTTATTTCCTCCACTCTTATTTTTATTCTTCTGATGTAGTTTCTGTAGCTTCTTCTGCTACAACTTCCTCCATTGATTTTTCTTCTTCTGAATTTTCTGCCATTTGTTCATCTAATGACATTACTTCTCCTTGTTTTCCTTCTATAACAGCATTAGCTATAACTGTTGCTATTAGTTTTACAGAACGTATAGCATCATCGTTTCCTGGTATTGGATAGTCAATGTCTTCTGGGCTACAGTTTGTATCAACTAAACCAACTACTGGTATTTTTAATTTTTTAGCTTCTAATATTGCTGTTCTTTCTTTTTTAGGATCTACTATAAAAATAACTCCTGGTAATTTTTCCATTTCTTTTATTCCGCCAAGGTTCTTTTCAAGTTTTTCCATTTCTTTTTTTAGTCCCATAACTTCTTTTTTTGGTAGAACATCAAATGTTCCATCTTCTTGCATTGTTTCAAGTTTTTTTAGTCTTTCTACTCTTTTTCTTATTGTTCCAAAGTTTGTAAGCATTCCACCTAACCATCTTTGGTCAACATAGAACATTTCGCAAGAAAGTGCTGCTTCCTTCATGCACTCTTGTGCTTGTTTTTTTGTTCCAACAAATAGAACTGATGCTCCTTCTTCTACTTGTTCTTTAACAAAGGCATAAGCTTCATCTATTTTTTTAGATGCCTTTTGTAAATCAATAATGTGGATACCATTTCTAGCTTGATAAATGTATTCTGCCATCTTTGGATCCCATCTTCTTGTTTGGTGTCCGAAATGTACACCTGCTTCAAGTAATTGTTTCATTGCAACTACTGCCATTTTTTATTCCTCCTTTTAGTTTTTAACATCCATAAGACTTCAAACACCTACAAAGGCTTTGATAAAGCACTCTTTGTAAATTAATCCTATGTGTCTAATCATAACTTTATCAATTATAACACAGTTTTACTAGAAAATGCAAGCATTTTTGTAAAATTCATGATTTATTGTTATAATTTTTCAATACTTTCCATAAGAAACACTTTAGACATATATCTAAAGTGTTTTTTATGAATTATTTTAATACTATTCCTTCTTTTATTTTGTTTCCTCGTAGAAAATCATTGGTGTTCATTTTTTTTGCATTTTCCCCTTGAATTTCTAATATTTTTAAGACTCCACCTTTTGCTTTTACATACAGTCCTATTTTTTCATTTGCAATAAGTATTGTTCCTGGTTCTATTTCTTCTGTTATATTTTTTTGAATAATTTCTTTCATTTTTTCATTTTCAATAATTTCTGCTCTCCAAAGCTTAATTTTTTTATCTTCATAAATTACATAAGCTCCCATTATTGGATTTAAGCCATATATTTTATTTTTGATTTTATTTATATCTTCGCTAAATTCTATTTTGGCAATTGCTTTGTCTAGCATTGGTGCAATTGAATATTCTTGAGATTGCTTTTTTCTTGTGGCTGTTCCATTTTGTATTTTTTCAATTGTTTCTACTAATAGTTTTGAACCAATTTTTGCAAGTTTTTTCCAAAGTTCTCCTGTTGTTTCGTATTTTCCTATGTTTACTTCTTCTTGTAATATTATATCTCCTTCATCCATTTTTTCGTTCATGTACATAGTCGATACTCCAGTTGTTTTGTCTCCATTTAATACTGCCCATTGTATTGGAGCTGCTCCCCTATATTTTGGGAGTAATGATGCGTGAAGGTTTATAGAGCCTTTTTCTGGAATATTTAATATTTCTTTTGGCAATATTTTTCCATAGGCTACAACACAGATTATATCTGGTTTAAGCCTTTTTATTGTATCTATAAATTCTATATTTTCTTTTACTTTTTCTGGTTGATATACAGGTATATTTTTTTCTATTGCAAATTTTTTTACATCAGATTCTTGAAATTTCATCCCTCTGCCTTTTTGTTTGTCGGGATTTGTTACAACTCCTACTATGTCATATTTTGCATTATACAATGCTTCTAATGAAATTTTAGCAAAATCTGGCGTTCCCATAAATAATATTTTTGGCATTATTTTTACCTCTTTTTATCTTTTTTCTTTTTATTATTGTCTTCGGGTTCTATTACTTCCATAGTTCCGTGGTATCATTACATCTGTTAAAATAATTCCGTTTAAATGGTCTACCTCATGAGAAATTGCTTGTGCTAATAGTCCTGTTCCTGTTACTTTAATTTTCTTGCCATTTTCGTCTAATGCTTCGACTGTTACTTCTTCTGGTCTAATTACTTTTACATATTTGTTAGGAAAACTTAAACATCCTTCTTCAACTTCTTGCTTTCCTTTTGTTTTGATTATTACTGGATTTATTAATTTTAATATTGGCTTTTCGTCATACAAGTCAATAACTACTATTCTTTTTAGTATTCCAACTTGAACTGCTGCAAGTCCTACCCCATCAAACTTGTGCATTGTTTCTATCATATCTTTTATAAGTTCTTTAACTCTATCGTCTATAACTTCTACTTCTTTTGATTTTTTCTTTAGTATTTCATCGTCTTCTTTTCTTATATTTCTGATAGCCATTTTTTTATTTCCTTTCTATAGTTATATATCTAATTTTAAACACCCATATTATTTGGATTTACCTCTACACTAATACGTGTGTCTTGATTTGTTTTTACCCCATTTATTATGCTATTTATTTTGTTTATTACATTATTTCCAATTATACATTTTATTATTATTCGCCATCTGTATCTATTTTTTATTTTGCTTATTGGTGATGGCATTGGTGCAAATATACTCATGTCGTTTGCTTGGCTATTTACCAATTTTTCGTATATTTGATTTATTATTTTTGTTACATTATGTTCATTTCTTTCACTGACTTCGATTTTTATTATATCGCAAAATGGTGGATATTTCAAGACTTTTCTTAGTTTTATTTCTTGATTATAAAATTTTATGTAGTCTTGTTCTTTTGCACATTGAATTGGAAAACTTTCAGGGTTGTATGTTTGTATTATTACATTTCCTTCTTCATTTTCTCTTCCAGCTCTGCCGTGCCACTTGTGTAAGTAAATCAAACGTTCTTTCACTGCTTCTAAATTCTGACATATACATACTGCTGTCTGCTGCTATAACTCCGAACTAGAGTTACATTAGGGAAATGATGCCCTTTTACTACCATTTGTGTACCAATTAATATATCAATATTTTCATTTTTAAATTTATTTAGTATATCTTCATAAGAGTTTTTCTTACTTACTGTGTCTATATCCATCCTTATTGTTGTTGCATTAGGAAATACTTTATTGATTTCCGCTTCCAACTTCTGCGTTCCTGTACCAAAATATCGTATATTTTTGCTTTTACACTCTGGACATTCTGTAAAATTGTCCCTTTCATATCCGCAATAATGGCATTTTAGCTTATTTTGTCTTATATGATATGTTAAACTTACATTACATTTTTTACAAGTTGCTGTATATCCACAGTCTCTACACATTACAAAAGTTGAATATCCTCTTCTATTTAAGAATAATATTGTTTGTTTTTTGTTTTGTATATTTTTTTCTATCATTTCATGTAATCTAATACTTAACATTGATTTATTGCCTAATGCAAGTTCTTTTTTCATGTCTATTATTTCTACATTTGGCAATTTTGAATTATTTGCTCTTTCTTTTAGTGTTAATATTCCATCTTCTTTGCTTACTCTATAATAAGTTTCTAAGTCTGGTGTAGCTGAGCCTAATACAAGTGGTATGTTATTTTGTTTTGCAAGGTAAAATGCTATTTCTTTTGCATTGTATTTCGGTGTCATGTCTGATTTATATGAAGCATCATGTTCTTCGTCTATAATTATTATTCCTAAATTGTCTACTGGGGCAAATATTGCTGACCTTGCTCCTATTACTATTTGGGCTTCATTTTTTTCTATTCTTTTCCACTCATCATATCTTTCTCCAACGGATAATTTGCTATGAAGCAAAGCTATTTTTTCTTCTCCAAACCTTGCTATAAAGCGTTCTACCATTTGTGGTGTTAAAGATATTTCTGGTACTAATACTATAGCTGTTTTTCCTTTTTCTAAAATTTTTCCTATTAATTGCAAATATATTTCTGTTTTTCCGAGAGCCGTGTTACTCCATGTATTAAAAATTCTTTAAAGCAATTGTCTCTTATTTTGCCTTCTATTTTATTCATGGCATTTTGTTGCTCTTTTGTGAGTTTAAGGTCTTTCGTTGGTACTATGTTTTTATTTCTAAATGGATTCCTGTTAACTTCTTTTTCAACTATTTCTACATAGCCGTTTTTTTCTAGTGTTTTTATAACTGACTGACTGCTTTCTGCAAAGTTTATTAGTTCTGACATCATTACTTCGTCGTTTTGCATTAAAAAGTTTAATGTTCGTATTTGTTTATCTGACTTTAGTACCTTTTTTTCTATGTCTTCATTAATCTCTTCTTCTTCTTTTAGTAAATATACAAATTTCATTGATTTGTCTTTTACTCTGTTTTCCATGTTTTTGGCTGTTGTTCCTGGTGGCAACATAAGTTTTATACAATCAGATACATTGCAAAAATATTTGTTTGCCATAAGTTTTGCTAGTGTTATTTTTTCTTCTTTTATAGTGCTTTCTACTTGTAATATGTCTTTTAGTTTATATTCTGATTTTTCTTTTATTCCTACAACAAATCCTTCTTGTACCTTTTTCATTGTGCCAAATGGTATTAATACCTTTGCTCCAATATGAACAGTACCAACAAATTTTGCTGGTACATTATAGTCAAATATTCTATTCAAATCTTTTGCATTACTGCTTATCATTACTTCTACTATCATGTGTCTAGTATATCAGATTTTATCATTTTTCTCAATATATTTTTATTTCTTTTCCTAAATTAGTTGAATATATGTATACGCTATCTACTTTTCTTTTTAGTGCTTTTTCTAATGCTTTTTTATATATATCAAGTTGTATTTTGTATTTTTCTATAAGTTCCGCTTCTTCTTTTACTTTATCTGTCTTATAGTCAACTAATATTAATTCTTCGTCCTTTGTTATATAGTATAAGTCTATTATTCCTTGCACTAATATTTCTTCTTCGAGGTCTTCATTATATATTTCTTTTGCAGGTATGTAGATATAAAATGGGCTTTCTTTTTTTACTTTTTTTGCATCTTTCATTTGTTTCCACATATTAGTTTTTGTGAAGGCCAGTATTTGCTCTTTATTTACTGCTTTTTCTTCTTGCTCTGTTATTGTTCCTTTTTCTTTTAAACTAGATAATAGTTCTTCTATATTCTTCATATCATATTCTACTTTTTCGTTAAGATTTTGTAGTATTAAGTGCATAAGTGTTCCTTTTTGACCTGCCGTTAGTTCTCTTTTTTCTTTTAAGTATTCTGGAATATTGTATTCATGATTTTCTTCTTCTTCTAAATCTAGTTTCATATTTTTTATTTGTGTAACTGAACTCTTTGTTAAAATATTGTTTATTTTTTTGTACTTATATTCCCATTGTATTTTGTTTTGTATTTCTGGATTCTTTATTTCTTTTACTTTCTCGAGTTCTTTTGCCAAATCCATTTCTTCTTCTTTTTCTTCTTTTAGCATTTCTTTTAGTAATTTATTTTTCTGATATACTTTTACTTTTATTATTTCTTTTTCTGATTTCAAACTTACAAGTTCTATCCAGTCTAAATATGATAAATAGTTTTGTATTATGTTTGTGTTTATTTTGGTTTCGTCTCCATAAGTTTTTAATAATTTTTCTTTTGCTTCTATACTTGTTTTATAGTCTTTTTCCAGTCCTGTTATTATTAATTTTTCTTTTGCTCTTGTTAATGCTACATATAATATTCTCATTTCTTCTGATATTAAGTCTTTTTTTGCTTTATATTTTACCGCTTCTCGTGCAAGTGTACTATATGTTTTTCCTTCATTGTAATTAATATATTTTGGTCCTATTCCTAAGTCTTGATCTAGCAAGACTGAATTATTGTTTATATCTGTAATATAAAATTGTTTATTAGTTCCACTTAAAAATACAATTGGAAATTCTAGTCCTTTACTTTTATGTATGCTCATTATTCTTATTACGTTTTCATTTTCTCCAATTAATTTTGCGCCTGACATATCTTTATTACTTATGCTAAGTTTTTGTATAAAACTTATAAAATTATATAGTCCTTTAAAACTGGTTTGTTCAAATTGTTTTGCCTTTTCAAATAGTATTTTCAAGTTGGCTGCTCTTAATATTCCATTTGGCAATAAACTTACATAACTATAGTATCCTGTGTCTTGATATATTTTCCATATAAATTCATTAAGTGGCATATATTCTTGGCATTTTCTAAATTCTTCAATTTTGCTTTGAAAGTTTTTGATTTTTTCTGCTAATTCTTTATCAGCATCTTCTTTTTCTTTGTATTCGCACATTGCTTCATAAAAGCCTTTTTGACTACTTTCTAATCTTATTTTTATAAGTTCATTATCTGTAAATCCACCTATCATTGACCTTAATACTGTAACTAATGCTATATCATTTATTGGGTTATCTATTATCTTTAGCAAATTCATAATTACTTGTATTTCGACTGTGTCTAAGTATCCGAACAGTTATATCACAAAATACTGGCATATTTAGTTTTGATATTTCTTGTTCATAAATTGGTGCTGAATTTTTTGGTGACCTTAGCAATACTGCGAAATCTTTATATGTTGCTTTCCTATATGTTTTATCTTTGTTACATACAAGGTATCCTGTGTCTATTAATTCTTTTATTTTCTTTGCAACAAATTTTGCTTCAATCAATATGTCTTCTATTCTTTCATTTCCCTCTTCTTCTGCTTCCTCATCGACTTCTTCTTGCTCGTCTTTATATATGCTTTCTTCTTCCTCTTTTAAATCTATTATATGTAACTCTGTTTCTAAATTTTGTCCTTTTGGATATTCTGCTCCAAGGTTTAGATACTCTTTTTCATTATAGTCTATATCTCCTAGTTCTTTGCTCATAATATATGAAAAGATTGTGTTTGTTATTTCTAGTATATTTTCTCTACTTCTGAAATTTTTGAATAGCTGAATTTTTAAGTTGTCTTTTTCGCCCATTTCTTCTTTTTCTTTATATGTCTCATATTTTTGTATAAATAATTCTGGTCTTGCTTGCCTAAATTTGTATATACTTTGTTTTACATCTCCAACCATGAATATATTATTTCCTCTTGATATAGTGTTTAGTATATATTCTTGTACTAAGTTACTATCTTGATATTCGTCAATTAAAATTTCTTCATATTTTTCCTTATATATCTGAGATACATGATTATCTTTTGACGAACTTAGTATATTTAAGGCAAAATGTTCTATATCATTGAAATCCATCATATTTTTTTCTTGTTTTACTTTTTCAAATCTATGTAAAAATTCTATTACTAGATTTGAAATTTGTTTTACTGTTTCATACATTATCTTTATATCTTCATTTGCTTCTTTAGAGTCATATTTCATTATGTCTTGAGCTATACTTTTTAATTTTTTCCTTACTATGTCTCTTTGTTTTTTTAAAACTTCTTTTTTTTCTTCTGGAACTCTTTTTTCTGTTGGTAATTTATCTAAAGTCGTATCTTTAGCTCCGATAATATAATTCGTCCCATGTTGTTTTTTCATACACTTCTTTTATTTTTCTTATGTCTTCTGAAAGTGTAACTACATATTTTTCTGCATCTGGCTCACTTTCCATTATTTCTAATTCATTTCTTAGAATTGCGATTCCGTTCTTCTAGTTTTTCTTTTACAGATTTTACTAATGCTTCTCCCCATACTGTTTTTTCAAAATTTGTTTCTTCTTTATTAAACATTTCTGTTTTTTCTTCAAGCCATTTTTCTGGAAATGGCGTACTTTGTATGTATCTATATATTTCTAATATTATTGATTTAAGGCTTTCGTCGCCTTTGTAGCTTGTATAGTCATTTATTAATTTTAAGAATTCTTCATCTTTTTGCTCATATTTTTCTTCGAAAAGGTCTTCTAGTGTTTCTTCTTTTAATATTTCTATTTCTGTTGTTTCTGCTATTTTTAAGTTAGGTGATATGCCTATTTCAAAGAAATTGTTTTTTACTACATCTAAGCAAAATGAATCTATAGTACATATACTTGCTTTTGAGAGTAATGTTATTTGTTTTTGTAAATGTGTATTTGTACCGTCTTTTTCTATTTCTTTATATATTGCATCTAGTATTCTTCCTCGCATTTCAGATGCTGCAGCTTTTGTAAATGTTACAACTAAGATTTTATCTATATCAATTTTTTCATTTATTATTTTGTTTATAATTCTTTCTACTAATACTGCTGTTTTACCTGAACCTGCTGCTGCTGCAACAAGTATGTTTTTTCCTTTTTCTCCGTATTGCTAAGCATTGTTCTTTAGTCCATTTTACTTCACTCATATTCTTGCCATAACCTCACTTTCTTTTGGGTATACTATATCATAGATTGTACTTTTTTACTAGAGGAATTTATTTTAAATTTTTCATAAAATTTTTTGATTTTTTTCTAAATGGTATTGACAGAAAATAAAAAAAATATTATAATAATTTCTGTTGTTAATATGTGTTTGGGTAGGTGGCCGAGTGGCTAAAGGCGGCAGACTGTAAATCTGTTCTCATTTGAGTACGATGGTTCGAATCCATCCCTGCCCACCAATAAAAAAATCTTCCAGCTTGTCTGGGGGATTTTTTTATTGATTAAAAGGAATAAAGAAAGACAAAGGGACGGAGCTTTTGTCTTAGGCTTTTACTCCCCTAATTATATAATTATGTAATAGTCTATGGTTAATTTTCCTTAAGACAAAAGCTCCGTCCCTTTGTCTAATTTGATAAACAAAAAAACTTCAAACCGTTTCAAAAGAAACGATCTTTTTTTGACCAAAAATATTGAAAATTTTAAGATATCTATAAAAAATTGCTTGATTTTTGCAAACAATTGTTTTATAATTGTATCAAATCTAAGATAAAATATAAAAAATGGAGATGATGTAAATGAAAGAAATAAATAAAAATAATCAAAAATTTGAAGATATTAAACATGTTGATGAAAATGGTGTTGAATTTTGGTATGCTAGAGAACTTATGCCTGTTTTACAATATTCAAATTGGCAGAATTTTGAACAAATTATTCATAAAGCTAAAATCTCTTGTGAAAATAGTGGTATTAGTGTGTTTGAACATTTTATTGACGTCAATAAGTTGTCAAAACGCGCTAATAACGCAGAAGTCGAAATTAGAGATTATAAATTAACTCGTTATGCTTGTTATCTAATAGCACAAAATGGAGATTCTAGAAAAAAAGTAATCGCTCTTGCTCAAACATATTTCGCAGTTCAAACTAGAAAACAAGAGATTAATGAAAAAGAATATGGTATGCTAACAGAAGATGAAAAAAGATTTTATCAAAGAAACTTAACAAGAAAAGGAAATTATTCATTAAATCAAATAGCCAAAAAAGCAGGAGTTAAAAATTTTGATAGATTTCATAATTATGGATATAGAGGATTGTATAATGGAGAAACTGCTGATGATATTGCAAAAAGAAAAGGATTAAGATATAGAGAAGATATTTTAGATAATATGGGAAGTGATGAATTGATTGCAAATTTATTTAGAATTTCTCAGACAGAGCAAAAATTAAAAAGAGATAATATCCAAACAGAAAAAGAAGCAAATAAAACTCATTATAATGTTGGAGCAAAAGTAAGAAAAACAATAAAGGAACTTGGTGGAACTATGCCAGAAGATTTGCCAACACCTAAAAAAAGTTTAAAACAATTGGAAAAGGAAAATAATAAAAACTTAAGAAAAAAATAAGACAAAGGGACGGAGCTTTTGTCTTAGGCTTCTACTCCCCTAATCATATAATTAGGTAATAATCTAGGGTTAATTTTCCTTAAGACAAAAGCTCCGTCCCTTTGTCTTTCCTTTGTCTAAATTCTTATTAAAAATTGTTTTAACTATTGTAAAGCATAAAAAGCTATGTTAATATAGTTATGTCAAGAATTTCATATTGTAATTCAAGATAGTATATTGTCACTAGAATAACAAGTTTTATACCCATAAGAAAAGATTGCAACCAAAATAACATATTACATTATTTTATAAATGAGAATATAAAAAAGTATGAAAAAAAATGAAAATTGTATATATGTCAATGATGTGAAACAAATTTCTATAAAAAAATTTGTAGTATAATTAAATTTATTGATTTACACTACTGCTAATTCTAATTCTGCTCTTTTTTCTTTTGGTGTTAAATACCCTAATACTGCCATTGGTATATTATTTGATCTTTTTAAGTATGCTTTCCCTTGCTTTATTAAATCTTCCAAGCTGTAGAAATGTAAATAACTGTAAAA
Organism: uncultured Clostridia bacterium; assembly: GCA_947628715.1. Classification (GTDB taxonomy): domain Bacteria; phylum Bacillota; class Clostridia; order TANB77; family CAG-508; genus JAAWPK01. The sequence continues at coordinate 12 of CANRAW010000009.1, read as the reverse complement.
TCTTTCATTATC
>CANRAW010000008.1 GCA_947628715.1 uncultured Clostridia bacterium | reverse complement strand
GTTCAAATTTTTCGCCTCTCTTTTGCTTTTTCTTCTATTTTTACCAAGGCAAGAAATTTTATACATTACAAAATGAATTACGTTTTATTTATATATTTGTTCAAGCAATGCTTCTTCTAATGTTTTTGAAAAATTTATTTTTAATTCTTCTGCTTTTGTATTTACCCATTTGGGAATATTTACTGTTTTTTTTATTAATTCTTTTCCTAATTTTTCTGCATACACACTTATATCAACTATAATATACGTTTTAAACTTCGATACATAGTCCCAATTTTCAATATCTAACTCTTTCTCTAACCTTTCAAAAGTTACATCTTCTATTTTGCTAGCAATCGGTATTTTATTACCTTCTTCCATTTCGTCTAATATTTGTCCAGCAATCAATTCTTCTGTCATATCAATAACTTCTTCTAATGTGTCTCCAAAGGTAGATATATTATTTAAGTCAGGTACAAACGAAGAATATCTACTATCTTTTTCTTCATAAACCAATACTGGATAAACAACTTTCATAATTTTCCCCCCTAAATATTTGCAAGCTAGGGTTTATTTCAACCCTGCTTGTTTTAATATACTGTTAAGAGTACCTTTCGGGATTTCTCCTTTATGGTTTGGTACAACAACATTACCGATTTATTTTTTCATGCTTATATATGTAGTGTGAACCATTTGTGTGATGATGATACCAACCATTAGAAGATAATAATTTTTCTAATTCTCGAAATGTCATAATTATTCCTCCTAACATTTTTATTATACTACGTATTATACGTATTGTCAATATTTTATTTTTGTTCTAAAAAGAGAGAAGGCGTTTGCCTTCTCTCTTAGTATTTATGTGCTAAGCCTTTTAATGCTTTTTTACATTACATTAATTTTTAGGTGTTAGTACAAATTTCTTGATTCCGAATATACCGCCTGCTAAGATTACAAGTCCTAGTAATACAATCCATGTATTTACTACAATTTCATCAGATTCTGAAAGTCCTGTTGGTGCGTGAATATTAATTGTTTCAGATTTAGATGTTCCTATTGTAGGTATATGACGTTCTGGTGGGTTTTCTGGATCAAATGGATTTGGACGATCTGGTACATCCATATTTGGAATTTCAGGTGTTGGGTCAGATGTTTCAGGGTTAGTTTCACCAGTTATATCGTATCCATTTAATTTTAATACCTTACCAGCATAGTTTTCTAGTTTTGTAATTTCTATGAAGTTTCCATATTCGTAATCGTTTGTAAGTGTACTTGATGTCTCTAACACTTTAGATAGTGTTAATGTAGTTGTTGCAGTCTCACCAGGTAATAATGGAGTATAAAGATTTGATTCTCCAGCTTCGTTTGCTGTTGTATGTCCATTTGGATATTCATTTAAGTAATCTAAGTATGAGCTCCATGATTTTCCTCCAACAGCTCTTATCCAGTTGTTAAATCCATAGTATCCATTATATGCTTCCCTAGTTGAGTTATATTGACTTGGTTCTGTTAATTCCCAATCAAGGTTTATATCCTGTCCTGCATGATTTTTCTGTGTAAATGTCATGTTAGGGTCAACAAAGTCTACAATGTTTGTAGCTCTAGTTCTTACATCAGTTATCTTTGTCTTGTCAGTATTACAGCTTTGAACTGCATATTTTTCATTTGGTGTATCATGAGTTACAACTGGGTTATTGTCTCCTCTATCACTTTCATAGTATACAATGTTTTGTAAACTTTCACCATTTGCATCTCCATAGTAGTATGCAAGTGCGATTGGGTGATATAGGTCCTCACCATTATAGAAGTATGTTATTGTATTTGATTGACCATTATTTGTTACTGTAATTGTGTATGTTGCCTCTAATGTTGCACCATTTAGTAATTGTTCGTCGAATAATACTTCGATTAAATCGTCTAAATAGTACGCATTATTTGTTCTAGGTAATACTATGTTTTGGTATGTTGCATCGTTAGTAAATCTAACAGTTCCGTCTGGGTAAATGTTAGCATCAAGTTGTAATGTACCATCTTGTAGGTAAATCTTGATATTTGATACAGTCTTATCTATTGTTAAGTTTGCATCTGCTCTTGGTGTTAAACCAAAGTCTACATCGTTTACTTCATATCTATAGAATTCATGCTCTCTGTTACCTTCAACTTCAGTTTGAGTATACTCAATTTCTACAACTAATGTAGATGTGTATGCTTCCATCCTGTCTAGGTGTTTAGCATCTCCTGCTACTTGATTATTGTATACGCCATCCCACTCATAGTTCCATGACCAAGAGTTGTCAACTTTTGCTTTATCTCCACTTAATACACCGTCTTCCGTTCCTGCAGTTTTTGCTTCGATTTGTCTAATTCTTGCATTTACCTCGTCATAAGCATCTGAATATCTTTCTTTGTTTTGTGTCTCAGCTGCATTTTCTTTATCAAAGTTTTCCTTTGTTGATGCAATATAATCATTTCCATTATATTTTGCATACCAATATTTTAATACATCAGTATTTGGGTTAGCCTTTGTTGATTGATAGTATTGTCCATTTACACCATAAGTCTTATATCCATTTCTTTCTTTTGTTACTGTAGCTGTAGACTTAATGCTATTTCTTTGATCATCATTGTAAATGTATGTACCATCAGTGTCAGTGTATTTGTCTTCTCCGTTAGAGCCATATACGAATCTTACTGCATAATCACCTGCGATGTAGTTTTTAATCTCATAGTATCCGTTTCCGTCTGTTATAGTTCTAGCTCTTACTACTTGAGTATTTTCATTTTCATACTCAACTAATTCAACAATTATTCCGCTTAGGTTATTATTAGCTAAGTATGTTAATAATCTGTCTCTATTGTATAAGTCAGCTGATGTTCTAACCTCGTCATTTACTGCTTCCCAAACATTACCTCTTAAGTGTCTATGATAATATTCACCGCTATCTTCTTCAGTTAACAAGTTACTTATATCTAACTCTACGTTCCATGCGTCGTCTTCACGAATTTCTTCGATACGTTTTAATGAATCTGCAAATGCTTCTTTTGATGACGTTCTACGAGTTGGATATAATTCTGTATATGTCTTCTTCTCGTCTTCGTAATCCTTTACAACAAATGTACCTGGTTTAGAATCCATATCAAGGAATCCTTCATTTGTCCAGTATCCATTTACTTCTGCATAATTTTGCATTATAAGTGTCTTATTATCTCTTATACATTCTTGTAAAATTTCTTGGGCAGTTCTTCCGCCACCATAAGGACTACTTATTGAGCTATTATCCATTACATCTCTTGAACTATCAAGTTTACCAAGTTTTACTGTAATGTATATATCTATTCTTTGACCATCTTGTAATAACGCGTTGTTATCATTATTAAATAGTATATATAACTCATTATATGGAACATTTCCTGTTATTCCAATTTGACTAGATTCTCCATATACACTTGCTCTATTAGCTGTTGCTGTTATGTCTTGTTCTGCGCCATTAGCGCCTACTTTCTTAACTTCAAGTCCTTTTAATTCAGCACCAGTTGTAGTTTTATATCCTGAAGCATAGCTGAACTTATTATCAAAGTAATCAACTACTTCTCTTAATCTTGTTGGAGTTCCTGTTGTATTTCTTACAGTTATTTTATATTTTACATATACATCTATCTTATCGTCTTGATAGAAAGCTATACCATCTGAGTTTGGATTTAAACTATAGTCATAGTCTTCTTGATAAATGTATTGGTCATATTTACCAGCGCCTTGTTCTAGGTCATATTTTTCGTCTTTCTTGTTAATTGATACCATTGTATCAACTATATCTTTACTTAATGTTAAGTCTGTCATATCTCTCTTAACAAGACCAAGGTTGATGTATCTTGATTCCTCATACATCTTACTTTGAGTTCCGGCATAAGGCCATGTTTGAACTCCTGTAGCACTTCCAATTCCGCCAGCTTGAGTTGAGTATCCAGCATAAGCATTAACTCTAGTGTCTAAGATATATGCTATCTTATTCATAACTTCTGGGTCGTCTTTTACTCTGCTTGCTGCTCTTTGGTATATGCTTACTAATTCACCATCAGAAATCTTACCATTTTCTCTAGTATTGATTTCTTCTCTTATTTCATCCTCAATTGCATTGCTTACTTCTTTTAATTCGTCATATCTATATGCAATTGTATTTCCATATTGTCCGCCTCTGTAGTTTAATGGATATGATCCAATTTCTTGTAACATGTTATTTACTCTTTGTCTATCGCTTTGTAGTTCACTAGCTTTAGAAGAAATCTTGTATGTATCAAAATCTCTGTATGGGTCTACTTGAGCGTGTGGTGATGGTTCAAATACTTGACCATTATATGTAAATCTTACAATATATTTTCCACCAACTGGTACTTTGAATTCAAAGTATCCTTGTGAATCAGTTACAACTGGGTTTGCACCCTCTACTTCACTTGCAAATGATCCGTCTGAATTTAATAATGTTACAATTATTCCTTCAAAACGTCTATCAGAATATTCTGATGCACTTGGATCATATTTATCTAAGTCATTGCTTGGTGTTGTATATAAACCATCTATTAATGTATTTGCACCTTTTGTTGTAGCAAGCTCTTCCCAAACATAACCAGCAAGTACTGCATTTTCGTCTGGCTCTTTAGAGTCTAATACTTTGATATTAACCTCCATATCTCTTATTACTACTGACGCATGTACTGGGTTGTTAATTTCTACAACTTCAACGCATTTACCGTTTTCAAATTTTAATGTTATTTGTATTGGTTCTGGTATTTTTACTGCACCATTTTCAGAAACGCTATTTTCTGTTATTGTAACTTTCACGTCTCCACTATATGATTCTTCGATTCCAAGCTCCTCACCTGGAATTACTATACGTCCATCAGAGCCTACTCTTTCTGTTACTGTTTTTCCTCCTTGAATTGCAATAGTTAATGTTACATTAGATAAGTTTTCAGTAACACCATTGCTTAATGTTTCCTTCGTAATTACGAAGTCTGGCATCTGTCTAACGTTTTCAACAGTCATTGTTAATATATTGTCAACTAATGTCATGTCAATATTTCCTTTAATAACTGTTGTTTCTGTTATAGTTCCGTTGTCATAAGTAATTCTTAAATAAATTTCGTCTTCAAGTGGTTGATATCCTTCTTTTGCTCCAAGCTCTTTAATTAACACATATAAGTCTCCTGTGTATCCTTTTTCGATTCCGATACTTGCAAGCTTTTCAGCTGTTATTGCAAATATACCATCGTCGTCTGTCTTATATGTTGTTCTGTCCATATCTATTCTATCATCAGCTGTGCTATTAATTTCATTTTTAGAAATTATTACACTAAAGTCTACATTTGATAGAGTTACTCCTGAATCCTTTTCAACTTTCTTTAAGTAAACAGGTGTTATATCTTTACCTTCGAAGTTCTTAACAGCAATTACAACAGTTAAACCATCTTCTGATAAACTTACATCAATATATGTTTCTGCCTCATCATCTCCACCATAATTTATTCCTGTTAATAATCCATTATCATACTCTAAGTAAACTGTTTTCTCGCTTGGTAATCCATGATATCCTGATGGAGCTCTTGTTTCTTCTATTGTTACTGTTAATGTTCCTGTATAGCTTCCTAAATTTATACCAGGTGCGTTTTCTGTTAGATCTAGGTATCCATTCTCATCAACACTGCCTCTTACACCGTATCCATTTACAGAAACTCTAAATTCTGCTCCTGTTAATCCTTCTTGTGTATCAGTTTCACCATCAACTTTTCTTAATAGTAGTTTTCCTTCTTGCTCATTTTCAATAATAATTGCTGCAACTAAACATTCTGCCTCATGTCCTTCATTATCTGTATATGAGTTTTTATGTGTTTCAACTGTGACTTTATCTCCGCCACCAGATGCACCTGTTAATCCTGAAGTTCCACTATATGTTACAGTAACATTAATTGCTTCTTCAATTAGCTTAAATCCTTCTGGAGCTTTTGTTTCTTGTAATGTTATATTTAATGTTCCACTCCATCTTGTTAATACATCTATTTGTAATCCTTCTAGGTCTGTTGAATATATTACTATTTCACCTGCGTCGTTTGTTTCAACTCCGCTTAAAGATACTGTGTTTCCGTTTCCTTCAATTGTTATATCAAATACAGCTCCCTCTAATGCAGAACCTGAAGCATCAACTTTTTGTATAACAATTTGTGGCTGAGATTTTGGTGCGTTCCATGCTTCTACTTCAACTTTAACACCGCTAGCTTTTGCTTCAAACGCATCTTCTCCGTCGTTTGTTTCTTCTTGTGAACTTATACTTGCTGAACCTTCATTGTAGTTAACTATAATCTTCTTGCTTCCTTGCCATAAGATGTATCTATCATGTGTACTTATCTCTGTTAATTCAAATGTTATTTCTCCTGTCCAACGACTTATAACATCGATTCCTAAGTTAATGTAGTCTTCAGCCGTAAGTTTTACTTTTCCTGAACTATCTGTTGTTAAGTTAAATGTATAGTCAATTACTCTTGAGCTTCCATTATCATAAGTCTCCTTAGCAGATGCTTTTAATGTAAATACTACATTATCCATTGGAATTTCGTCGCCAGATAACCACATATATTTTGTAAGTTCAAATACTTCTGTATCTTTTATTTGGTTATATGCAATTACCTTTGTTATTTGATATGTTCCGTCTTCTGAGTCTTCTGCCTCATAGTCTAATTCGACTTTATCATTTTCGTCGTCTTTATATTCTACCCCTTTTATATCTCCACCATCATATTTAATGATTATGGTTTTTGTACTCTTATTCATCCATGGAATATATCCATCTTTGGTTGCAACCTCTGTTACATCTATTTGTATATCAGCAGTTAATATTCTTGCAAGGTCTGATACAGTTAATTCATAATCAGCACATCCTGATTCTTGGAAGAATTTTTTTGCTGAATATTTGAAATCAATATCTCCAATTTCACTTGTTGGTAATTTACCGAACATACTTACATACTTACTTGGAGTAAATTTCATGTTTTCCAACCATTCTTTTAACATATCTGTGCTATTTGGATAATCTTTTGCAAATTTTTCTGCTGCAGCTGTTGCTTCTGCCATATTCTTTGTTGCTTCTACACATTTATCAGAGTGTGTATAATAATAAGTTGTTTTACCAGTTTTTTGATCAGTATATGAACCAATTAATTTTGATTTATGATTTTTAGCAGCACACTGATCTATCCAACTCTGCCATTGCTGCCATGTAGGTGTTGTTTTTAATTTAGGCAATAGTTTCTTTAATACTTCACTTTCAATATATGGTTTTACATGTTCATCATCATATTCTATACGACTCTTGCTTTCACCACATTGATACTTAGTATCAAAGAATTTTGAAGCATTATTTTTCTTTACATCGTCCAAAAATCCGAGTAAAGTTTGATCTGCATTACTACCAAATTGTCCTCCTCCTTGGTAGTCAAGTAAGTCACGACCTATCCATAATTCAAGGTCATATTCTTTAGATGGGTCTGTTACAAAAAGATTTGTTTCTATTCCATTTGGATCATCTATTACTACTTTTAATGTAACTCCATCAAGTCTTGCTTCATCTTGATCAACTTTTATTAATCTTATTAAAGGAACATCGTCCTCTCTTGGTTCTTCTTCTTCCTCTGGTTCAATCTCATCTACACCAATTTTGAATACAATGTCATACTCTACTTTTACCATTTCACCACCAGTTAAAATTCTGGCTTGCATCTTTCCATCTGGAGCATACATTATAACTGCTCTACCTCTAAACAAATTATATTTAATATGGAAAGTTATAGTAGCTGTTGGGTTTGCGTCTGTATCTTCTGCAGTTTTTGGTACAGTAGAACCAGGTACATTTACTCTATATGATCCAGCTTGTAAATCTTTTAAATCGTCTACTCCTTCAACCGTTACATCTACTTCTGATCCATCTTGTAATTTAGCTTTTGCAGTAATTTCAAACTCTGTACTTGGAGAAGATTCATCATATTCTCCTTTGTCTGTTACTGCTTGTGTAAATTCTATGCCATCAACATATCCGTCTTCAGTTTGTTTTATTTGTTTTTCAGTATTTCCTTTTACAGCTTTTGTTGGGTCTTCAGATTGTGATAAAGCTAAAGCAAATTCTGCATACTTGTCAGCATTTCCGTTAACTGATCCGCCGTTACCTCCAGTTTGCTGAGCATATCCTTGTAATGCTGAATAATCACCAACACCAAAGTTTTGAACATATCCTCTAAACATACCATTTGTTGATAAGAAGTTATTGTTCCAATCTTGTGCAGTACCTAATCCAGTTCCTGCTTGACTTGCACAATAATAGGTATAAGCCATTTTTGCTGCTGTACCGTTTTCATCAATTCTCGTTGATGTACCAGTATTGCTATAATATAGAGTACCTTGGTTAGGATTATATCCCGTTGGGTTTAAATCTATTACACCCTGTACTTTAAACGAACTATAGTCTGCTGCTTTCCAGTCTGCACCATTGCCTGGCTCAATACATTGTAAGTTCGGATATTTACCAGCTAAGTTCCACCACTCGTTTGCTCCTTGATATTCTTCTCCCGCTACTGTTGCTTGTTGACCAATAGCTGCTCTAGCTGCTGCAAGTCCACCTGGAGTCATTAACTGTCCATTCGTCGTCCATTCGTCATAATAGTATACAGCTGATACGCTATTATGTATAGTTAATAGTCCAATTAGAACTAACATCATTATAATTATCTTTTTTAGCATTTTCGTTTTACTCATTTTTTCCTACCTCCTTTCCTCTATATATTCGTATTTAATACTTTTTTCTTAATAAAGTATATTCCAGCTGCGATTCCTGCAATTACTGCTGCAATTCCGAGTGCTATTAATGTATATGTTATAGCACCTGTTTTAACTGCTGTTAATAAGTCTGCAGAGCTTTGGTCGTCTTCTTTTTGTGCTTTATTTCCAGCTATACTATCTACATCTTCCAGTCCAAGTGAGTTATAGCTTTCTACTATTTCTGCTGAGTTACTTGACATCTCAGCTCCTTGTTCTTTTAACTTTTTAGTTAAAACTAATGTAACTTCTTTTGTCTCGCCTGGGTTTATAACTTGATTTTCAAGTTCATTTGTATAGATGTTTCCATCTGTATCTTTATACCACTCATTATTTATTTCTGAGCTAAATTCCATGTCGTTTGGTAAGTAGTCTACTATTTTTGATGCTGTTCCTGGAACATCGCCTTCATTTGTAACAGTTATCTTATATTCAACTGTTAAGTTTGATCCTACTATATATTTAGAAGGTATCTCAACTTTTGCTAATTTATCGTTCTTAAATGTAAAGGTCTTTGTACCTTGTTTATTTTGAACTATTACTGTACTTACTACTTTATCTAGTTTTAAATCGAAAGTATTATTTAAAACTAAACCTAAGTCAATATTGTCTTTATCAGATCCTGTTATGTTTATTATATCTGTTACGGCAATTTCTGTATTAACTCCGTTCATCATTATACTTCCTGCAATTGCGTCTGAGTTACGTGAGTTAGATACATCTGATGCTTGATATGCTGTTGGTTTATATACTTTTGTATCATATACAAATACTACTAAGTAGCTTCCTGCACTTAATCCATTAAATGTATACATACCGTCTTCACCTGTTACAGCACTTAATTCTTTTCCTTTTGAATCTTTAACAAATTCTTGTGTATCATTGTTCATTAATCTTACATTTATGCCTTTTTGTCCTACTTCTGATGTATCTCTCTTACCGTCTTTATTCATATCTAGCCATACAATACCACTTATGCTATGGGTAGCTACTCCTGGGTTAGTTCCTTCTCCTCCTGGTACACTTGGTGTACTTCCGCTTGGTGTAGAACTTGGTGTGCTTCCTGGAGTTGAGCTTGGAGTACTTTCTGGAGTGCTTGGTGTACTTGGTGTAGAACTTGGTGTACTTGGTGTTGGAGTATCTGGCTCTTCTTCTTCTTTTTCTCTTATTGTATAAATTACTGGGTTTGTTGTAACTCCTTCTATATAGTTACCAGTAATTTTTGCAGTATTCTCTATTATGCCTGATTTAGATTGTTTTTCAACTACTTTTGCTCTTATTTTAACTGTTATATGTCCGTTTGGTTCTATTTCATATTTTCCAATTGTCAATGTATTATAGTTTGCTTTGTGAGTTGTTTCCTCACCTTTTCCATCTATAACTGTATAATCTATTGCTTGTAATCCAAATGGTAAAGCGTCAACTATTTCAAGATTCTTTTCAGTATATACACCTGTCATATCCATTTCTATTGTGTATATAATTTCGTCTCCATCTTCTACATATTGGTCAACAACGCTTCCTGACATTGTTGCTGTTAGTCCTACTTCACCTTGTATAAATTCTTTTGTATATATATTTGAATCATAATGAGTATCTCCAATTGTAGCTGAAGCCATTATCATGCCTTCTTCACTTGCAACATCATACTCTAATGACCATACTTTTGTCATTACATATATAGTAGCTTCTTCTGATGCTCCAAGTTCATTTATTGTAAATGTAACATTTCTATTTTCTTCGTCTACTTCTACATTATCATATCTACTTGACTCAGCATAACCTTGGTTTTCTTGATAGAATAATCTACCTTGTAATTCAAGATTTACTTTTACATCTTGTAAATCATGACCAGCTATGTTTGAAACTGTTATAACAACTGGGAATGGTCCATTTGTATATACTGTTGCATTTTCTGGTTTGTTATATGTAATATTTAATTTAATATCACCATTTTGTATATGATTTGTTGTTGTTTTAGCTTCTCCAATTGTAGTTTCGTTTTGTTTAATTGAAACTTTGCTTGTTAATTCTTGATTTTCTGTGTCTTTGTCTGCAATTAAGCAATATTTATATGTTGTAGTTTCTCCTTTTGGTAATGTTATTCTTTCTGTTATTGTATCTTCTTCAAATTCTCCATATCCATAAACTGGTTTTTCGTCAAATAATGTACGGTCAATTACTTTTAGTCCATAGAATGTTCCATTTTCTTTTCCAATTACTAAATCAAATACTAAGTCTTTAGTTTCTGATTTATTTGTTAAAGTTACTAAGTAATCTACATATTGTCCTTCTTTTACAGGTGCTCCACTTGCTAATTCTTCTCCTGCTGTACTTGATACAACATTTACTTCGATTTCACTTGCATCAAATGTATCAGCTGTTATTTCTGATGTTGGAGCTTGAGTTCCTAATTGTCCTCCCTGTGTAGGCTCTCCTTCCTGTACAGGTGTACTAATTTCTGCTATTTTTTCTGTAACTAATCCAACAACTCCTGATTCTGAAACCTTAGTATTATTAGAAATTGTTGCTATCATTGCAACATCTGTTACTTCTTCATAATATACTGCAAATGTACTGTATGTTCCAAGTTCTCCCCCAATATTTTCTGGAATTTGTACATCGTATTCAAATGACATTTTATTACCAATTGCAAGTTCTTTATCTCCTAGAACTATTAAGTATGATCTAACTTTTGTTACATCTTCTGGTGAAGCAGTCCATCCGTTTTGTCCGTCACTTAAATTACTATTTGCATTTTCATTATATGAATAATATACTTTCATTTCATTTTGACTTATACCTAATGTTGCAGAAATTCCTTTTACCATATTTGCTGTAAATTTGCTGTTTAGATCTCTTCCGCTCTCCACAGTTTTGTTTCCTTCAAATGGTGTTCTACCTAATATTGCTACATTTTTAATATTTTTTTCTGTACTATTTACTATATCTAACTTTATAGTTGCCTTTTTTGCTGATGCTTTTGGTGAAATTACAGCTGCTTTTTCCCCCTCTACAGCTTTTATTTCTTCTCCTGCATCGTTATATCCTGATATTGTATTTCTTGTTAATACTTTATTTTGTGCTGCATATTCGATTTCTATATTTTGTATTCCAATTCCTTCTTGTTCAACTTCATAAGCACTTTCGTATTCGTTTGTTACATATACTTTAATGTTGTCTTTTATTCTTGGTGCAAGTTCGTCTACTGTTAAACTTGCATATACAACAACTACTGCACCGTTTGCAAGTGCTGCGTCATTGAATTTTGTTTGTTCACCTTCCATTGGTATATCAAGTATGATATTTCCATTATCTGCTTTTCTAATTGATGTTGCACCAATTCTTAATCCTTGATTATATAACATGCCAATTTTTCCATCTGAAAAGTTTGTTACATAAGATGGGAATTCTAATACGATTCTTGGATTTTTATATAAGCTCTTTGTTATATCGCTTGTATTTAATACAAATTTAATTTCTACTCCAGTATTTTTTTCAACTGTTGATAAACTTGTTTGATTAATACTTGCATCTACTGTAGTTTTTGGTTCTACAAGGTTTAGGTCTTTAGAAATGTCAGCACTATATACTGTTTGGTTTTCATACATTGCTGTTCCGTTTGCTGTCATTTTTATTTTATTAAACATTTGAACTTGTTCTCTGTCATATTCTGCTGGTTTGATTTCTTTACCATTTTCGATTTCAATTATTCCTTCTACTAATGGCTTTGAAGTTTCAAATCTTACATAAGTTGTTTCTTCTTCATATATAAATTCTGTATTATCTTTATTTAATGTAGTAATTATTTCTCCGTCTTTATTATAGATGTTGATATATCCGTCTTCACCAAGCATTGCTACTAGGTTATCTCTATCTATTTTTGTATATTTATATATAGGTAGTGATGGGTATTCGTTTTCATTTTCGTCAAGATAATTTGTTTCTTCTGTAAAGATTACATTGTTTGCTAATTCTCTATTTCCAATATTAGCTGTTAATGTTTGAACAAAAGATGTATTTCCTGATTCTGGAACAAGCATATATCCTTTTGGTAATTCTGTTTCATCCATCTTTATATCAAAAGATACAGCTTCACCAATTTCTTCTTCTAATACAATTTGTTCATTTGAGCTTGCTGTTACTTCTGTCATTTCATTATTGTACATTGTTATTTTGCTTTCTGCGTTAAGATTTAAAATAACAGCTCTTGAAATTGCATCTTCTCCATAAACGCATGTTAATAGTAGCTCGTCTTGTACATCTTTTAGCCAAGCTATTGTTCCATCTTCTTTTGGATTATTTTCTATTATTAATGTAACTTTTCCATCTTGATATGTATAATCTTCTTCTGAATATACTTTTGTTTTTCCTCCATTTGTACCTTCAGTAGAGATGGCTGTCATTGCAACTGTACTTGGAGCTACTCCATTTATTTCTGGAATTTCAATTTGTAATTCAGTTTGTTTTACTGGTAATACATTATCTTTTATTTTTGATTTGATAGAAGTTTGAAGAATTACACCATTTTTTCCATTTTCATCAAATTGTACATATTTATATACTTCTTGTGTAAGGTTTGCTTCTACTTCTGATGTTATGTTTGCTTTTACTTCTATTTCTTTTGAAATCTCTCTATCATTTCCTTGGTTATTTACATATATACCTTCTAATAATAGTTTAGAGTTTTCTGTAAGGCTATTAACATCAAAAGCTGAATCAGTATTCATTATTATTGGTAACTCAATAATTACTGATTCTCCTCTATTCATTCTATTTAATGTTATTATTCCAGATTGTGTATCTATGCTTTCAACATATTCAAGTTCTTGATTTGTTTCTGCAAATCTAAAGTTTGCATTTTGTAACTTGATTGTTGCATTTGCAAGATATCCTTCTGAAACTTTTAGTCTCAAATATAGCTTTTCTTGATTTTCAGCTATATTAACATCTTTCGTATGCGTATTTCCTCCTTCCTCTAAGAAATAGGCATCAAATTCGATGTTTGCTTTGTTTACTACTGCACTCTGCTCTTCTAGGTTTGTACTTGCTGCATAAACTTCTCCAAGTTCTATGCCAAGTAATGCAACATTAGAAAACATTAATGTTACCGCAAGCATTGCTGCAAGTAGTTTTGTAATCATTTTCCTGTCCATAGAAATACCCTCCTATAAAAATTTCTATAAATCTACTTTATATTATACTAGCTTTTTTCCTATTTTTCAATATTTTTCGCACAAATTTTTTATGTAAAATTTTATGTGAAGTAATTTTTTCATGAATTTTGTGCCTTTTTATCTAAAGTAGCATAATATTACATTTTTTACTTAATTATTTTACATTATTCTTGTTTTTTTGCAAGTGGGTCTTTTTATATCTATATATATACGTATTTTTTGTGTTTACGGATAGTCTTTTTTGTGTTTGTAAAATATTATATTAATTTTCTTTTACTTTTTCATTTCAATATTATTACAATCGCTTATTTTACCTAGGGCAAGCTAGGATTTGTGTAACATTTTTTGTTCTTTTTCATATTATGCAAGTGTATATATATAATATACATTTATATTGAAAGGATTGGTATATATGAATATAGACGCAAATCAGCTTATGCAAATTTTATCTAAAATGGATAAGAAAGATTTAGAAAATGGGCTTGCAAAGATGTCGCAAATGCTTTCTGCGAAAGACAAAGAGGAAATTTTAAAGAAATTGAATAAAAATTAGCCAAATTTAATTACATTTCTGGAGGTTTATATGGAAAATGAGGATATGTCTGAACTTTTCAAGAAGTTTAGTAGTATGATTAATGAAAATAATATACCTGATGATATGAAAAATATATTGTCTTCTTTGGCATCTAATGCAAATAATTCTGATTCAACTGCAAGTGATTCAGATAATAATAGAAATGATTCTTCTATTGATTTCGAGACTATCCTTAAAATGAAGTCTATTATGGAGAAGCTAAAATCTAATAATGACCCAAGAGCTAATCTTCTTAAATCTCTGAAGCCATATTTAAAAGAAAGTAGAAGGGAAAAAGTCGATCAATACATAAAATTATTTGGCATGAGTAAAGCATTAGAGATGTTTAATTCTGCAGGAGGGAAGTTTGAGAAATAGACATAAATTGCTTTTTTCAAGCTTAATTTTTCCTTAGAAAGGAAGTATAAAAATGGTCAATCCCTTTTTCCCTAAAAGAAATTATGGCTATTATCAAAATTATAATTATCCGTTTTTTCCTTACGGATATAGGACTTACAGGAAAGATATAAAAGAAGATTCTAAAGAAGATATGGATAGAAATAAGGCTTCTTCCCAAGAGTCATATAGGATGAATAATAAAAAAGCAAATGATTTTGAAACAAAGCGTTCTCAATCTTCTGCTTCTTCTAATGACGATAGACCTGTTTTTGAAATTTTTGGAATTAAGTTATACTTTGATGATATATTGCTCATTTCTCTTATTTTCTTCTTATATAATGAAGGTGTAAAAGACGAAAGTCTATTTATTGCACTTATATTGTTATTATTATCATAAGAAAATTCTTAGATATCTTGCAAATAAAATTAAATTTTTGCGTGCGTCGCTCGGCGCACGCAAAAATTCAATTTTATTTGCAAGTAAAACTATTTTTTTATTATTCCATTATAATTTCGTCTTTTTCAACGAAAGCTCTTGTTTTAGGTTCTTCATAGCTATATTCTTCGATGTTTTCAGGTTTTTCCATTTCTTTTATTATATTTGCAATTCTTATTTGTGGTGCTTCAATTGAATTTGCTGCGATAATTGCATTTTTATTTCCTTTTGCTCCTGCATGAGCTAGTCCTCTAATAGTTCCGAAGCACTATAATATGCTCCTCTGCAATTATCTCAGCTCCTGCATTTACATCGCCTAAAACTACAACTGTTCCCTCAAATGATATTCTATTTCCTGATCTTAATGAGCCATTATATACTTTTGTTACAGTTTCATCAATTTTTCTACTAAATGGTTTATCTATTGTATGAAGTCCTAATTCCTTCTTTTCTACTGTTTCTTTACTGTGTTTACTATGTTTTCCCTCTGCCATATTTATACATCCTTTCTATTTTAATTTTCCATTTCTGTATTTGGTATTGCATTAACATCTTCTTCTGCATTGCTTTCGTTCATGCCAAAATATTGTGCAATTATATCTCTTGCTGGATAACAAGCCATACTTCCTGAACCACCATTTTCTATTATTACTGCAATTGCAATTTCAGGATTATCATAAGGTGCAAATCCAACAAACCAAGCATTTGTAGATACACCAGTTTGTGCTGAACCTGTTTTTCCTCCTATTTCAATATTAAAGTTTCTAAATATTGAATAAGCAGTTCCTCCGTTTTCACTTGTAACTCCTCTCATTCCCTCTAATACTGCATTTAAGTTTTCATCAGTAATTGGAATATCTGGTTGTTCATTTGCTGTTAATCCAAGTTTTTCATTTGCTTTTTGCTTTGCTTCTTCTCTTTGTACTTCTGTACCATCTGCATTAACTATAGTCTTTAGTATTGTTGGATTTACTTGCTTTCCTCCATTTAATAATATGCTTACATATTTTGCCATCTGTATTGGTGTAAAGTTATTATCGCCTTGACCTATTGAAGCATTTAGTGTTTGTCCGAACAGTCCATGTTTCATTTCTTGTTTTCATTAAATATTCTGGGCTCGCAAGTGAGCCTGCGCTTTCACTTCTTATCTCTATTCCTGTTTTTTGTCCAAGTCCAAAAGCTGTTGCATACTTATCTAGTCTTTCTATTCCAACTCTGTATCCCATTTCGTAAAAGAAGAAGTTACATGATTTTTTAATTGCATCTGTTATGTCTAAGTATCCATGACCTCTTTTATATTGTCTATAATACCAACATGCAGGCTTGTGTCCTCTAGGATAAACTCCTGTATCATTTACTTTTTCTTTTGTTGTTACTTCTCCTTCTTGCAAAGCTGCAATAGCTGTTACCATTTTAAATGTTGAACCCGGTGCATATGCTCCATTTATTGCTCTATTTACAAGTGGCCTATTATTTTCGTCAGCATAATAAAAATTTAAAGTTTCTTGTGATATTCCTCCAACATAAGAACTTGGTTCATAGTCTGGGAAACTTGCCATTGCAAGAACCTCTCCAGAATTAACGTTCATTACAACAATTGCTCCTGCATCTGCGTCTCTATATTTACCTCCACCGCAAATTTCCACTTTGTAAATCTGATATTGTTGCAGCAAGTGCTCCTTCTGTGATTCTTTGTAGGTTTGCATCTATTGTTAATACTACATCTGAACCTGCAATTGCTTCTTTTTCTATATATTCGTTTACTATGTCTCCATCTACGGACATATCTATCTGTCTAATGCCATTTTGCCCTTTTAGATAAGGTTCAAAAACGTATTCTACGCCTGTTTGTCCATATATGTCGTTCATAGTATAGCCATTGTCTTTTTCTTCTTTATATTGTTCTGCAGTTATTGAATTTATATTTCCTAATATATGTGATGCAAGTCTTCCATTTGGATAACTTCTTTTTGAGCTTTGTCCTACTGTTATTCCTGGATATTTGTCACTTTGTTCTGTAAAAGTTAATGCACTTGCTCTACTTATATTGTTTGAAATTGTAAGTGATTTTGTTGCACTATATCCTTCTGAAGATATTCTATATCTTATTGCAAGTATTTTTCTTATATCTCCTATATCTTCATTTTCTATTTCATATCTATTTTTAAAATATTCAAAGGCTTCTTCTGCTGACGTATCTTCAGATAATTTATATCCCGCAAGCCATTTATTTTTCTTTTCTTCGTTTGTAAATGTGTATTCTATTGGATTTATTTTTATCGGAAATGTGTCAGTATAACTATCGTTATTTGCTTCTAGTGTTTTTATAATTTCTAATGCTGTATCATTTAAGACCTTATTTTCTAGTTTTGTTTTATACATTTCTAATGAAAAAGTCATATCTACAGTTGCTAAAATGTTTCCGTTTCTATCTAATATATTACCTCTAGAGGCATACAGTGTGCTTTCCCTTGTTAGTCTAGTGTTTGAGGTTTCTCGATATGATGCGCCGTTTATTATCTGTAAGTTAAATAATTGCATTAAAAGTATTATTCCAGCTATGTATATAAAGGCACTTAAAGTGTTATATCTTAAATTTATATTGGGTTCTTTTTTCTTTCTATACCTTTCCACTTTTCTTCATTCCTTTAACTTTAAAAGTATCTTGTAAGAATTTGCTGATTTTTGAATATATCTTCCATCTTGTATCCGAAATTTTTGCATTATTGGATATAAAATTATTGTTAAGAGTATATTGTATACAACCTCTATTGCAAGTATTTTTATGAATATCATTAATTCGATATCAAATTTCATTATTAATGCCCTATATACATATACAAATGTTTCATAAAAGATTGTTAAGCCGTGTTGCTAAAAGTATTACTGTTATTTTGCTATCTTTTGATAAACTTTTATCTAAATATCCGCCAATAAATCCTATAAAACCTAGTGCAACTGCTGATTGTCCTACCATATTTCCACCTAAAAGGTCTATTGCTAGTCCGAAGATTGCTCCGAAGTATACATCCCATCCTTCTTCCTGTAAATAATCCTATAAATAAAACAAATATTATAAATAGATTTGGGCTAACTCCCGCTATTGTGAACCAATTAAAAAAATCTAGTTGCAACAAATATATAAGCAAAAATACTATACATAATATTATTATGGTTAATGTTTTTTTCATTTTTTTCTTTAAAATCTCTCCTATTTTTAATTAATTAGTTATAACTAAAACTGTCTCTACTTTGTCAAAATTAACAGCTGGTTCAATTAACGCATATCTATCTAATACATTTTTTGTTTTTTCTATCTCTTTTATTGTTCCGATTTTTATTCCCTTAGGGTATATTCCACCCATCCCAGATGTTTCAACTGTTTCTCCTTCTGATATATCAGCAGAAGTTGGTATATATGTTCCTCTTAATGTTCCTTCTTCTAGGCTTCCTTTACAGATTATGCTATCTTCTGTTGTGCTTATATGTGCTGTTACTGCACTAGAAGAATCAATAATTGTTTGTACTTTTGCTGTATTATCTGTTACAGATTTTATATATCCAATAAGTCCTGCATCTGATATGACTGTCATGTTAACGTCTACTCCATCGTTTTTTCCGATGTTTATTACAAATATGCTACTATAATTGCTTATATCTTTACTTATTATATATGCTGGAACTGTTTGATAATCTGTATATTTCTGTTTTAATCCAAGATATTCTTTTAATGTCTCATTTTCTGCTTTAATTATTTCTAATTCTCTTAGGGATTTTTCAAGTTCACTGTTTGTTTCTTTTAATTTTTCATTTTCAGATTTTAAATTATCTACATTTGTGAAAAAATTTACATTACCTGTTACTTTATTTTTTAGGTAAGTATATCCAGTTTGTATGGGCATAACTATTGTACTTACTGCATTTTCTATATATGAAAGGCTTTCTAGTTTTAAATTTGATAAGAATACAGCTAAACATAATATTACTATTGTTATTATTATACCTATTACACCTGTTTTTTTTCTTTGCACAGTCATTTTCCTTTCTTAATTATCTTCTTTTCCTTGAATTAATCAAAACAGTTTTTAATTTTTCTATATCTTCTAAAGTTTTTCCTGTTCCTTTTACTACACAATCTAGTGGATTTTCTGCAACAAAAACTGGCATACCAGTCTTTTCGCTAACTAATTTATCAAGGTTTTCTATTAATGCTCCTCCACCTGCTAGTATAATTCCTTTTTCCATTATATCTGATGCAAGTTCTGGTGGAGTCTTTTCAAGGGTTACTTTTATAATGTCTATAATATCATTTATAGAGTCTTTCATTGCACTTTGGATTTCTGTTGAGTTTAATATTATATTTTTAGGAAGTCCTGTTCCTAAGTCTCTTCCTTTTACTTCCATTTCTTTTTCTGTCATTAATGGAGTTGCACAGCCTATCTCTTTTTTTATTTCTTCAGCAATTGTTTCGCCTATTGCTGTATTATATACTCTTTTTACGTAGTTTACTATGTCTTCGTCTAGTTCGTCTCCTGCAATTCTTAATGAATTACTTACAACTATTCCTCCGGAGTGAGATTACAGCTACTTCTGTTGTTCCTCCTCCAATATCGACTATTATGTTTCCACTTGGCTCAGCTACATCGAGTCCGCTTCCAATCGCTGCTGCCATTGGCTCTTCTATCAAATAAACTTCTCTTGCTCCTGCATGTATTACAGATTCTTCGACAGCTCTTTCTTCTACTTCTGTAATGCCTGATGGCACACCAACTACAACTCTTGGTCTTCCTATTTTATATCTTGCAGATACTTTTTCAATTAAGTTTTTTAGCATTAATCTTGTTGCTGTGAAATCAGCAATTACTCCATCTTTAAGTGGTCTTACTGCTTTTATTTGGTCAGGTGTTCTTCCGAAGCATCTCTTTTGCTTCGTTTCCTGTAGCCATAATATTTCCAGTTTTCCTATCAATTGCAACTACTGATGGTTCGTTTAATACAATTCCTTTTCCCTTTAATGTTACAAGTATATTTGCTGTTCCTAGGTCTATTCCTATATCTTTTGAGCCAAAATTAAAAAGTTTCATTTTATAATTCATTCCTTTCTGATATTACATAATGTTTTATGGCAATTTTTTGCCTTTTTAACTTTTTCTTCTGTTTATATATATTTCATAATACTTTCGCATCCATTTTCTGCTATTATTATGTGGTCTAGAAATTCTATTCCAAGGATTCTTGAACAATCTATCAGTCTTTTTGTAATTTTTACATCTTCTGTACTTGGGTTTCCATCTCCGCTAGGATGGTTATGTACAACAATTACTTTTGGTGCATTTATTTTTACTGCTTCATACAAAACATCTTTTGGTTCTAGCATTGCGAAGTTTGTTCCTCCATAGGATAAGTCTATTATTTTTTGTATTATATTCTTGGAATTTAGAAGTATTACTTTTGCTTTTTCTCTTTTTTCGTATTTTAGCTCGTCAATTAATAAATCAGCTATATCTTGTGAACTACTAATTTTAATATTTTGTATTTCTATTGGCTTTGACATCCTTTTTGCTATCTCTGATGCTGCAATTATTTGTATTGCTTTTACTTTTCCTATTCCTTTTATTTTTGATAATTCTTCTATTGTAATATTTTGTAAAAATCTTAGGTCGTTTACGTTTTTTTCTTTGTTTAGTTTTAATATTTTCTGTGCAATTGTTATTGCACTTTCTTCCTTTGTTCCAGTTTTTATTATTATTGCCAATAATTCTGAATTTGATAACTTGTCTGCGCCGTATATTTCTAATTTTTCATACGGTCTTTCTGAGCTTGGGAGTTCTTTCATTTTTATACTCATATTAATTCCTTTCTTTTAGCTCCCCCAAGCTAACATATTTTTTCTATGTTTTTTTATAAACAAATAATGCGATTGCAACTCCAAGTATACTTGCTATATTTATTTTGAATTGCAATGCAAAGGTTAGTGTAAGTACCTTTAAGTCTAAAATTAATGGTTCTGTAAGTCCAAAAGTTTGTCCATATCCTAACCACCATAGGAAATCAATTTCTCCTGCTATTTCTCCAATTAGTCCTCCGTAATACTATTCCTGCAAGCAAAAATAGTAATAGAATCCATACATTTTTGTCTTTAGTTGCCATATATATCATTCCTTTCTATTTTCGTGTTTATATTATACATTGATATTACAGATTTTTCAAGTGTTTAGGCAAATTTTGTTTGCCCTCCTAATTTTTTTTATTTTTTCCATATATTTATTATTTCCTTTTTATAATTTTAGTAGTATAATATAGATATATACTTCGAAAGGAATGAGTTAATGTATGAAGATTGAAAAACTAAATGAAGATAAAATTCGTGTTACACTAAACATGGAAGACCTAAATGAGAGAGATATAGATTGTCATACTTTTATGGCTAATTCTATTGAGTCACAAGGTATCTTTCTTGATTTATTAAATAAAGCTGAAGAGGAAGTTGGTTTTCATACTGAAGATTGCAGAATTATGATTGAGGCTATTGCTCTAAAAAATGGCACTTTTGTTTTAACAATTACGAAGATTAAGCATGATAAAGATAAAGAAAAAACGGAAAATGTAAAACCTAAAAAGTTACATATAAAAAGAAAGAATCATGCTCTTGATTTTGCGAAGAATATATATTCTTTCGATTCATTTGATTCTTTCTGTGATTTTTGTATATTTATAAAAGATACTCTTAATAAAAGACAAATTAATGATATTGCTAAATCTTTTGATCTTTACGAGTATAATTCTACATATTATCTTGTAATTAGCGATATTAACATATCTGATAAAAATTTACAATATATTTGCTCTTCTCTTACTGAATTTGCTCGGTTTTGTAAATTGTTCAGAGCTTTTTGAGAGCAAGCTAAAAGAATATGGAAAATTAATTATTGCAGATTCTGCAATTCAAACTTGTTTAGACCATTTTTAATATAGGCCCATCTTTAAATGTATAATGTATAATGTGTATTTGTTAATATACATTATACATTTTTTTAGTTTGGGTTTTTATTTTTTTTGCTCTCTATAATATTCTTCTATTAGTTTATCTAGTTCGACACTTATTTTGTAAATTTCTGAATAGTCTTTTTTGTCTTCTATACTCTTATTAAGTTCTTCTCTTTTTTTACATATTTTATCATTTAACATATTTTATACCTCCGTTTTGCTATAATTCTTTCGTTAATGATAAAATACCATAAAAATTGTCCTAAGTCAATTGTTTTCAATACTTTAAAAGATTTTTCGTTTGCCATTTTTCATGCTTTTTATTTGTTTTTTTAATATGTTTTATTGTTTTATTTCGTTTTTCGACAGCAATTTTCTTCTTTGTAATACATTTGTAAACATTTTGTAACAACTTTGTTTATTTAATTTGATTCTACAATTGATGTTACTTCTTTTTCTTCTGTTAATACTTCTTTCAATATTTGCTCTGCATATTCTTTTGTAACATTATTGTATTCTTCTAGGTAGTCGAAGCTGTTTACGCCTTTAAAATAGTCTGCTAAAAACATTCTAGCTGTTTCTTCTACACTGTTATATTCTGTTATATAATCACCATAGATTTTTTTCTTATTTCTTGAGAAATTTTCTTCATTTAAGCCGTTTTTTATTGCATTTTGTATTTCTTCATTTATTCTTTTTATTACAGCTTCTACGTTTCTTGATTGTCCTGTTATTAGTACAAACGCATATTGTTTTGAATATTCATATTCTAAGTCAAGTGTTCCAATTAATAAATTTTGGTCTGATAATTCTTTATAAAATTTTGAGCTTTTTCCAAATAATGTATTTAATATTACTTCAATTGCTATATGTCTTTTTACCATATTTTCTTTTACTCTATCTTTAAAGCCAATGCAAAATAAAGGATTGCTAAGTTCCATTTTTACTTTTATTTCTTTTTGATTTATTTGTTCTTGTTCGTTTGGATAAATTCTTTCTGGAACTTTTTTATTTTCTTTTATTATAACTCTTTTCTTTACTTCATCTATTATTTCTTCTGGGTTAAAGTCTCCGCATATTACCATTGCCATATTTGATGGAGTATAAAAATTATTATAGCATGTATATAACATTTCTTTATTTATTTTTTGTATTGATTCTACTGACCCTGCTATATCTATTCTTAGTGGAAATTCTTTGTACATTGCCTTTATTGCATTTAAATATACCTGCCACTCTGGATAATCTTCATACATCTTTATTTCTTGTGCTATTATTCCTTTTTCTTTTTCTACATTTTCGTCTGTGTAATATGGATTTTGTACATAGTCCATAAATTCATCTAAGGCTTCATAAAAGTTATCTGTTGCTTCATATAGATAAGCTGTATGGTCGTTTGTTGTGTAAGCGTTTGGATTTACTCCTAGTGCTGAAAGTGCATCTAAGCTATTTATACCTGATTTTTGTTCAAACATTTTATGCTCAAGGAAATGTGCAACTCCATCTGGAAGCTCAATTTTTTCTCCATTTTCTTCAATTATAAATTTATTATCAATTGAGCCAAAATTTGGTCCGAATATTATATATTTCTTTCTTACATTTTTTCTAGGTATAACCATTATAGTTAGCCCATTTTCTAACTTTTCTATATAAAGTTTTTCTTTTACTTTGTTGTTTTCTATAACTTGCATATTTTACTTTTCATTCCTTTCTTAATTATTTTTTAAAAAGTATATTGTATGAATATTTACTTTTTTTGCAAATTCCATAATTTCTTCTTTGGTTACGGCATTTATTTCGTTTTCATATTCTTCAAAGGTCATTTTATATTCTGATAATTCCTGTCCTAAATAATATGTTATTCCTACATCTTGTTCGTCTGGTATTGATTTTATCATTGATATAATGCCTATTTTTCCGTTTTGTATGTCTTCTTCTGTAAATTTTCCGTTTTTCATGTCTTCTAGTTGTTCTTTTATTAAGTCTAATGTTTTTTGATAGTTTTCTATTTCTATTCCGCATCTTATGAATACTACGTTTTTATGTCTTAAATAATTTGATGTCGCTGTATAAGCTAAGCTATGTTTTTCTCTTACTATTTGAAACATTTTTGAGGTTGCATATCCTCCGAGTATTGCATTATATACTACTGCTATATATTTTTCTTTTTTGTTTTCTTCGTCAATTGATAATCCTAGTATTAGGTTTCCTTGTGTTACATCTGCTGTTTCTATAATTTCTTTTGGCTCTTGTTTTGCTATTTCTTTGTTTTTCTTTTCATACATAGGATTTCTTTCATTTATGTTTTGTATATATTCATTTTCTTTAACGATTTTTATAACTTTTTCTTCTTCTATGTTTCCTGATACAAATATATCAATTTTGCATTGTGACAATAATTTTTTATAATATTCATATAGGTTTGTTTCGTTTATTTTGTCTAAATCTTCTATATATCCATATTTATATAATCCAAATGGGGTATCTTTAAACATTTCTTCTTGACATTTTAAGTACGCATATTTTGCTTTGTTATCTTTTTTTCCTTCTATTAAGATTTTTAATTTTTCTTTCTCGGTGTTTATATATTCGGCTTTAAACGCATTATTTTCGGCTTTAGGGCAAAATACTATTTCAAGTAAGGTATTTATACTTATTTTTATTAAGTCTTCTTGTATTGGCAAATATTTATTATCTATTGCCTCTATGCAAAATTTTAATACATGATTATCTCCTGTTTTATCTACACCACAGTTAAATTCTGCTCCATACATATTTTCTAATGCTTTATTTATTTCTTCTATGTTTTCTAGTGTTTTACTTCCTTTTCTTAAAACCATTGGTAATAGTGCATTTTTTGTTACATCTTCTCTCGTTAGTTTTGTTGTTAAAAATATTGATATTAAGTCTGTTTTAAAATTATCTGCTTTTATTAAATGCAAATTAATGCCTTGTTTAATTTCTTGTTTTTTATATTCCATAATAAAAACCTCCATCCTCGTAATTAGTATACTATATATAATCTAATTTATACAAGAGTTTGATAAAAAAAAGGATGCTTTTAAATTTGCATCCTCTTTATATCTTTAATTAAAATTTTCTTTTTCTAGCTGCCTCTGATTTCTTTTTTCTCTTTACACTAGGTTTTTCATAATGTTCTCTTTTTCTAACTTCTTGCATTACGCCATTTCTAGCACATTGTCTTTTGAATCTTTTAAGTGCGTCTTCTATATTACCATTATTAACTTTTACCTCTGACATTATTACTCCCCCCTTCCAGTGTAATTGAAATTTGCTTTACTATTATATCTCTTGCAATTAGGTTTGTCAAGCTATATTATACAAATTGACCAAATAAATCGCCCATTGCTTTATTTTCATTTAATCTCTTTATTGCTTCTGCAAATAATGGAGCTATTGATAATACTTTTATTTTTGATATTTCTTTTTCTTTTGGCAATGGTATTGTATTTGTTATTACAAGTTCTTTCAATGGTGAATTATTTATTCTTTCTATTGCAGGCCCTGATAATACACCATGTGTACATCCTGCATATATTTCTTTTGCATTATATCGCTCTAATATGTTTACTGCTTCTATCATTGAACCAGCTGTGTCTATTTCGTCGTCAAATATTACTGCTGTTTTTCCTTCTACATCTCCTATTATGGTAGATGCTATTGCTCTATCGTCATTACCTTCTCTTCTTTTGTCTATCATTGCAATTGGGCATCCGAAAAATTTTGAGTATTTATATGCTTTTTTTGAGCTTCCGGCATCGGTTGCAACTATTACCATGTCTTTGAAGTTCTTTTCTTTGAAGTATGTTTCTAATAAGGTTTGTCCTGATAGTCTATCACAGTTTATGTTAAAATATGCTTGTATTGCTGAGTTATGTAAGTCACAACTTATAACTCTGTTTGCTCCTGCTGCTTCTATTAATTCTGCCATTAGCTTTGCTGTTATTGGTACTCTTGGTTGGTCTTTTTTGTCTGACCTTGAATACATGAAATATGGCAATACAACTGTTATTCTTTTTGCTGATGCTCTTTTTGCTGCATCAATTGTTATTAACATTTCCATTATTCTTTCGTTTACTGGTGGAGTTGTTGATTGTATAAGGTATACATCTTTCTCCCTAACTGTTTCTAGTAATTGTACAAACGTGTTGTCATTTTTGAATTTCATCCTTTGAATTTTTCCTGCTTCTATTCCTAAAGTGTCACATACTTCTCTTGTAAATCCATCTGCCGACTCACTGCATGAAAATACTTTTAAATTTTCCATTTTTTTATTTCCTTCCCAGTGTTACAAATTTAACTTGTACACCATTTTATATTTTAGTATTTTTTTTGCAATTAGTCAACCTTTTTGTCGGAAATTGTATTAAAATGCCCTAGTTTCTTACATTTTTTTAATATTATATAAAATTATTTATATATTCTATTAAAAATAATGGTATATTTATTATTTTTCCGATTTTCTGATAAGTTATTTAAAGATAATATAACTGACTTCTCACAATTATATTTTTCATTATAATTTGTTAAGCTATAATGTTTAGCATTTTTCCCTGATTTAACTTCAATAGGTATAATTTCATTTTTTACCTGTATTACAAAATCTATTTCATATCTATCAAATGTAAAATAGCTTGGTACATTATCATATACAATACTTAGCATATTAAGTACATAGTTTTCTGTTATTGCTCCTTTAAATTCCTCAAATAGTCTATCTCCCTCTACAACTATTTTACTATCTAAATCTGCCATTTTTCTTAATAGTCCTACATCGTTCATATAAATTTTAAATGAGCTTAAATCCGTATATGCTTTAAGTGGTAATGACGTTTTGGTTACATTATTAACTTTGTATATAAGATTTGCATCATTTAACCAATTTATTGCATCTTCATATTCTCTTGCTCTTGCACCGTTTTTTTACTGCTTGATATAAAAATTTCTTGTTTTCTCTTGCAAGCTGTGATATTATTCCATTCCATATTAACGAAATTTTATTTGCTTCACTGTCAGTTGTGTGTTTTGCAAAATCGCTTTCATAAGATTTTAATATATTGTCTTGTATATAGTTTACTTTTTCCATATCTTTATTGTTTACCCATGAATATACAACTTCAGGCATTCCACCAATTATGAAATAACTTTTGAGCTTTTCTTCAAGTAAATCAAAGAATATTCTAGGAATTTGTTTTATATCTTTAATATGATTCATATAGTCTACAAGATTTGATTGTCCATCTGCAATTAAAAATTCGCTAAATGACATCGGATATAAGTTCATGAAATCTACCTTACCTACTGGGAAAGATGTATGCGATAATCTAATTCCTAATAAACTTCCAGCACAAGCAATATGGTATTCATTTGCTTCTTCCTTAAAATATTTTAGTGCATTTAACGCATTTGGACATTCTTGTATTTCATCAAAGATTATCAATGTTTTTTCTGGCATAATAGCTTTTCCATATATAAATGCTAATTGTTCTAATATTCTTTTTGGGTCTTTTGTATTATCAAATAAGTTTTGTAGATTTTCGTCATGATCAAAATTAAAATATGCAACACCTTCATAGTTTTCTTCACCAAACTGTTTTAAAATATATGTTTTTCCTACTTGTCTTGCGCCCTTTAGTATCAATGGTTTTCTGTCCTCACTATTTTTCCATTTTATTAAATTTTTCATTATAAAACGTTCCAAAATAATCACTTCCTTTGTTCTATTATATTATTATTATACAACTTTTATCACACTTTTGCAAACTTTTTTGATGTTTTTTATCACACTTTTGTATGGTTTTTGACGCTATTTATCACACTTTTGCAATTTTAATATGTTTAGCTTTTCTTATGCAATAGAAAAAAGCAGTTATGAAGTAATTATTTGTTTATTTTTACTTCATAATCTGCTTTTTAGTTATTCTTCGAATACTTTTGCAAATTCTTCGCCATCTATTTTTTCTTTTTCAAGTAATATTCCTGCGACTACATGTAGTTTGTCTATATGCTCTTTTAGGATTTCTTCTGCTCTTCTATATGCTTTGTCTATTATATGTTTTGTTTCTGCATCAATTATAGATGCTGTTTGTTCTGAATAATTCTTTGATTGTGCTAGGTCTCTTCCTAAAAATACTTCTTCTTGTCCTGCGCCAAACATTATAGTTCCAACTACATCGCTCATTCCATATTTTGATACCATATCTCTTGCAATTTTTGATGCTCTTTCAATATCATTGCTTGCTCCTGTTGATATATCATTTAATATTAAACTTTCTGCAACTCTTCCTCCAAGTAATGATACTATTGTTTCTTCCATTTCTGATTTTGACATAAATGATTTATCTTCGCTAGGTCTATACATTGTATATCCTCCAGCCATACCTCTTGGTATAATTGATATTTGATGTACGTCGTCTTGTGTTGGTAGGAATTTACTTACTACTGCATGACCAGCTTCATGATATGCAACAAGTTTCTTTTCTTTTTCGCTTCTTACTCTTGTTTTCTTTTCTGGTCCCATAGTAACTTTTACCATTGCGTCTTCTATTTCTGTCATTCCTATTTCTTTTAAATTTCTTCTTGCTGCAAGTAATGCTGCTTCATTTAATACATTTTCTAGGTCTGCTCCTGAAAATCCTGATGTATTTTTTGCAATTGTTTTTAAGTCTATATCGTCTGCTAATTTTTTCTTTCTTGCATGAACTTCTAGTATTTGCTCTCTTGCGCCTACATCTGGTGCTGATACTACTATTTGTCTATCAAATCTTCCTGGTCTTAAAAGTGCTTTGTCTAGTATGTCTGGTCTATTTGTTGCTGCAAGTACGATAACTCCTTCATTTGCTGAGAATCCATCCATTTCCACTAATAATTGGTTAAGTGTTTGTTCTCTTTCGTCATGTCCTCCTCCAAGTCCTGCTCCACGTTGTCTTCCTACTGCGTCTATTTCGTCTATAAATACTATACATGGTGCATTTCTCTTTGCTTGTTCGAATAAGTCTCTTACTCTTGATGCTCCGACTCCGACGAACATTTCTACGAAATCAGAACCACTTATTATGAAAAATGGTACTCCTGCTTCTCCTGCAACAGCTTTAGCAAGTAATGTTTTACCTGTTCCTGGCTGTCCTACAAGTAATACTCCTTTTGGAATTCTTGCACCCATGTCTGTAAATTTCTTAGGATTCTTTAAGAATTCTACAATTTCTTGTAGCTCCTCTTTTTCCTCGTCAACTCCAGCTACATCTACAAATGTTACTTTGTTTTTGTCTGCCGATGTCATCATTCTTGCTTTGCTTTTTCCAAAGCTCAATGTTTTGTTGTTTCCGTGTTGATGCCGGATTCATTGTTAAAAGCCAGAATATTATAAATATTATAAATAGTCCAAATGGAGATAATACTTCTAATATTGTAATT
Organism: uncultured Clostridia bacterium; assembly: GCA_947628715.1. Taxonomy (GTDB): domain Bacteria; phylum Bacillota; class Clostridia; order TANB77; family CAG-508; genus JAAWPK01. Next base: position 19,939 of record CANRAW010000008.1, on the reverse strand, counting down.
ATAATTGATTGCGAATTTTCGTTAAATTCCACTGTACCATTTTTTAAATATTCAGTTATATAATTCATAAAACTTTCTAAGTTTGGAATATTAACTTCTTTTTTTACATTATCATTTTTTAATGTTATATTTGCTGTTTTTCCATTGTATGACATATCTATCTTTGCAACTTCTGAATTTTGTATGCTTTCTATTAATTCAGAATAGGTCATTTTAGTATCAGCATTATCTAGTATTGATGTAATCAGTACGATAACAATTATCCCCACTATTAGCCACATTGCTAATGTTTTTATACTACTTTTCAATGTTTTTTCCTCCTTAATTTTAGTAAGTCTTTACTATACACATATTTTTACGATTAAAAAATCTTAGCAAACTTTACTTGAATTGTAATAGTAATTCATTACTCTTTATCTATAAATGGAATATTATCATATTTATTTTACCTTTTCAATAGTTTTTTTCAAGTTTTTTATTCAAAAAATGGCTTATTTTTACGGATTTACAGCTTTAGTTCTTTTTTGAATTTTATATTACAAAAAAGTACATTTTTCCCTTATTGACTAATATTTTTATGTGTTTATTAGGTGTTAAGTATTTATTCCCTATATTGTTTTCACATAATTTTATTATGTCGTCTATATGAACTTTTTCTATTCCATTTTTTGTTCCTAATAATTCATTTATAGTATACAGTATTATTCGCTGTCTTATAACTTTTTCCTCTTTATTAAATTCTTTTAAGTTTAAAATTATTTGTTTTTCTTCTTTTTTTATTAATATTTTTTGAAATGTATTTTTAGTTACTTTTTCTAAGTATTCGTTTTCTTTTGTTACAAGTTTTGATAGCCTATCAATTGTTTCTATTATGTTTGGGTTAAATTCTTCTTTTATCAATGGCAATAGTATATTTCTTACTTTGTTTCTTGTATATATATTTTCGTCGTTTGTTTTATCATGTCTTGGGTTTAAATTTTTTTCCTTGCAATATTCCTCTATTTCTTCTCTTGTTATATCTATTAATGGTTTTATGTATTTATCATTTCTTATAGGCTTTAATCCTGCTATTCCTGTAATGCCTGTGCCTCTTATTATATTCATTAAGACTGTTTCTGCATTATCATTTTTTGTATGTGCTGTTGCAATTTTGCTTGCTCCTGTTTTTTTTGCAGTTTCTTCAAAAAATTCATATCTAACTTTTCTTCCCGCTTCCTCTGTTCCAATTTTTTCCTTTTCTGAAATTTCTTTTATTTTTGCGTGTTTTACAAAAAATGGAATTTGTTTTTCTTCGCAATATTTTCTTACAAATTCTTCGTCGCTACCTGCTTCTTCTCTTATTAAATGATTTATATGGCACACAATGATTTCAAAGTTTTCTTCTTTTTTTATTTCGTTTAATATATCTATAAGACAAATAGAGTCGGGGCCTCCTGAAACTCCGACTACAACTTTTTCTTCTGGATTAATTAGATTATATTTTTTTATTATTTCCTTTACTTTGTCTTTTAACATAAATTTTAACTCTTTTCTTAATTATTCTCTATATCTATCTATATTTGCAAATTTTGTAAAACTGCCAAGCCATAAAAGTTCAACTGTTCCTGTTGAGCCTCCTCTATGTTTTGCAAGAATTACTTCTGCTAGGTTCTTTTGGTCTGTGTCTGGGTTATAATAATCGTCTCTATATAAGAAGATTACAATGTCTGCATCTTGCTCAATTGCTCCTGATTCACGAAGGTCTGATAGCATTGGTCTATGATCGTCTTTTCTTTGTTCTGGCGCACGAGATAATTGTGAAAGTGCTATTACTGGAACGTTTAATTCTTTTGCAAGTATTTTTAAAGAACGGCTTATTTCTGATATTTCTTGCTCTCTGCTTCCATTTTTTCTACTTCCTGAACCTGATATTAGTTGCAAATAATCTATTACAACTAAGCCTATATTTTTTTCTAATTTTAGTTTTCTACATTTTGCTCTTATTTCTGTTATGGAAATTCCTGGAGTATCGTCAATATATATTTCTGATTCTGATAAAGGTTGTAATCCTTCTGCAAGTTTTACAAAATCTTCTTCCTCCATTTTTCCTGTTTTTAGTTTATTACTGTCTATTAATGTTTCTGAGCTTAGTATTCTTGAAACTAATTGTTCTTTAGACATTTCTAGGCTAAATATTGCAACTGGTGTATTTGCTCTTACTGCGATGTTTGTTGCGATATTTAATGCAAATGCTGTTTTTCCCATTGCAGGTCTTGCAGCAACAAGTATTAGTTCTGAGCCATGTAGCCCTGCAGTTTTGTTGTCTAAATCAATAAATCCAGTTGGTAAACCTGTTATATGTTCTTTTTGGTTATATAATTCTTCTAGCTTTGCAAATGTTTCAACTAATATGTCTTTAATAGGCGTATATCCAGTTTGGTTTCTGTTTTTCATTAAGTTAAATACACTTTTTTCTGCTTTTTCTATTATTTCGTCTACTTCTAGTGTTTGGTCATAGCCTAATTCTATAAGTTCGTTTGATGTTTTTATAAGATTTCTTAATATTGATTTTTCTTCTACTATGTTTATATATTTATCTGAATTTGCTATTGTTGGTACTTTTTCTGGTAAATCTGCTATGTATTCTAGTCCACCACAGTTTTCAAATTTTCCCATTGATACTAATTCTTCTTTTACTGTTATTAAGTCTATTGGCTCTGAACGACTATATAAATTTAACATAGCTAAAAATATTAGTTTATTCTCTTCTCTATAAAAATCGTCTGGTTTTAATTTTTCTAATGCAAGAACTACTGTGTCTTTATCTAATAACATTGCTCCTAATACTGCTTGTTCTGCTTCTATGTCGTTTGGTGGAATTTTACCTAGCTCCATTTTATATATCATTCCTTCCTAAATATTAGTCCATCTATTCTGGTAAAACATTAACTTTAAGCTTTGCACTAACTCCCTCAAATAGTTTTAATTCTACTGTGTACATCCCTATTTGTTTTATTGTATCTTTTGTTACTATTTTTTTCTTGTCTATATTTTCTGAAAATTGTTTTTCTATGCTTTCTGATATTTCTTTTGATGTTATGCTTCCAAAAGTTTTACCATTTTCTCCTGCTTTTACTTTTACGATTAAAACTTCTTTTTCTAGTTTTTCTTTTATTTTTATTGCTTTTTGTTTTTCTAATTCTTTTTTATGTGCCTCTGCTGATTGTTTTGCAGATAATTCGCTTAAATTTTTCTTATCAGCTGGAACTGCTAATTTTTTAGGGAATAAATAATTTACTGCGTATCCATCGCTTGCATTGACTATTTGTCCTCTTTTTCCTACTGATTTTACATCTGTAAGTAATATTACTTTCATTTATTTTTCCTCCTTTATGGTAGAAAATCTTTCTATTCTATATTTTGTTCAAAGTATTCATTTATTGCTTGTTTTAATTTTGTTTTTGCAGTTTTTATTGATACTCCTGCTAGTTGTACTCCTGCGACGGTGTTATGTCCTCCGCCACCGTAATTTTTCTAATATTATTTGAACATTTACATCGCCTATTGAACGTCCACTAATATAGACTACGTCTTTTACTTTTCCTAAGACAAATGATGCTGTAATATCGCTTATTGTTAATAACTCGTCTGCTGCTTTTGCACATATTAGATTTGCATTTTCGTCTTCTTTATCGTATTCTGCGATTCCAATTGTTTCTCTAATAACTTCTGTGCTTTTTACTATATCTGATATTACGTTATAGCTTTCTAGGTCGCTTTGGAACCATTTTTTTACTTTTATTATGTCTATATTATTTTTTCTTAAATAAGCTGCAGCTTCAAATGTTCTAACACCTGTTTTAAATGTAAAGTTTTTAGTATCTACCATAATTCCTGCATATAGGCTTTCTGCTTCAAATGTTGTTATTTCTGTTTCTTTTGTTGTGTATTGCAAAAGTTCTGTTACAAGTTCTGATGCAGATGAAGCATATACTTCGTGGAACATTAGTGTACTGTTTTCTATATAGTCTGGTCCTCTTCTATGGTGGTCTATTACTACTATTTTATTTGTTTTGTTTAATAGTTCTGGAACTTCTACATACGATTTTTTATGTGTGTCTACAACTACAAGTAAAGTATCTCCGAGTTATTTCTGAAATTGCCTGTCCTTTATCTATTATAACTCCTTCATATTCTTTTTCTTGTTCAACTGCTTCTATGAAGTCTTTTAGTGTTAAACCATAAGTATTATTTACTATTTTTGCTGTTTTTCCTAAAGATTTAACTATTCTATATATTCCTAAGCTAGATGCCATTGAGTCTATGTCGCCGTTTACATGTCCCATTATTAGTACCTTTTCAGATTCTTTTATTAATTCTTCTAAGGCTACTGCAACTGTTCTTGCTTTTACTTTTGTTCTTTTTTCTACTTCTTGAACTTTTCCTCCGAAAAATTCATATTTGCCATTTCTTTTTACAACTGCTTGGTCTCCACCACGTCCTAATACTAAGTCCATTGCTGAAACTGTTTCTTTATATTTTTCGCTATGCGTTTCTCCATCTAGGCATATTGCTATACTTAGTGTTGTAGGTATTACTCCTTCTTTTTCGGTGTCTTTTGCCATCCCTAATATTTCAAATTTGTTTTCTATGATTTTGTCTATATATTTTTGTTCAAACATGAAAACATATCTGTCTCTTTCTGTTTTTAGTGCAACACCTTCAAATTTTGCAACCCAGTCGAATATTTTTGTTTCTATTTCTGTTAATACTTGCGTTCTTTCTTCTTGTGGCATACTTTGTATAAGTTCGTCATAGCTGTCTATCATTATAATTCCCATACTGTTTTTTGTTTCTTCTAGTTTTTTTATTAGTTTTATGTTTTCTGTATTATCTATTAAATACAATACATACATATCGTTATTTTTCTTTTTTCTATTTTTTTGTTTTGCAACTATTTTTTCTACTATTACTTCATAATGTTTTTTTCCGATTTGTACTTGTTTATATTGTATTTTCTTCTCTTCTACATTTTCTGCTTGCATTTTTGATGTTTGTACAATTTCTGTTATTGTCGGCTTTATATCAATATTTCCAAATTCACTTATAAAGTTTACGCTTTTCCATATTATGTTTCCATCATCTTCTGTTATAACTAATGGAAATGGTGCATTTATAAGTGTGTTTTTTGCTATAGTATCAACATTAAATGTTAGTTCTTGTATATGTTTATCTAGTTCGTTTTTGTTTCTATTTTCTGTTGAAAAATGATATGCAAGTAATATCCCATATAGTATTATTGATGGACCAATAAATATGGGATTTTGTACGCATAGTATGATTAATACTATTGCAATTATTATTAGATATATCTTTATCTTCGTAAGTATTGTTTGAAATGTCTTTTTTGTATTATTAGGCATAAATCCTCCTTTTAATATGTATACTATTGTACCTCTTGTTACGTATTTTGTCAAGTTGGTGCGTGTTTTACGCTAATTTTTACTATACAATAAAAAGCAGAAAATAATAAAAATTTGCGTTCGGAGACTTTGTCCTTGGTTTTCTTCGCATAAATTCTAAAACTTCCTTATGGCACCCTTCCACGGCACGCGTGAACTCTTTCCATAAGGAAGTTTAAGAATTTCTAGCTCGCAAACACTCCAGCGCTCCTCAACTTAAATTTTTATTATTTTTTGCTTTATAAATTTATAGAAAATTATTTTTTTATTTATCTAATTCATTTTTAACTTTATTTATTTGTTCTGGTGTTGCAGTTTCTGGCGATGTATAATATCCTTTCGCCTGTGCTATTTTAAATAGCTCATATTGAAAACTTTCTGATGTATTTCTTATTTGTTGTATTGTATTTCGTAGTTCTACATTTTCTGTTTCTGTAATTACCTTTTGATAATCAGAAATTTGTGTTTTTACACCATCTAAAACATCATTAACCATTGACTTTTCGTCCATATCTCTCATCCCTTTCTATATAATGCACAAAATATAATTATTTTAACAAAGAAATGTCATAAGTTTCTGTTTTGTGTTTAACGTATCTTGTGCTGATTTTGTAAATGCTTGCTTTATTTGTGGGTCTACAGCTTGTCCAGCATAAGTATTCAATTTTTGATAATCTATTTCTGTTTTTCCAATCAAGTGTCTTAAATTTTGTAGTTCCATTTGATTTAAACTTGCCATATATAATTCCTCGCTTTCTTTAATATTTACCATATTATATTATTATTTTTTTTTATTAATTTATACAAAAAAAGTGCCCCACCAAAAAACCGAAGAACGGTCTTTAGGTGGGGAAAGAGTCACTTTCTTTTGGTGTAGTACACTGTGTTGGCAGTTTCTACTTCGTATACATCATCCGAAAGTTCTTTGACTTTCTGGATGATGGAAGTTGTCACCTCTTCCGAGGTGAGCCAACACCTGCCAACGTCTACCCGTTGGCAGTGCATCCTTTCTCCCTCTTTAGGGAGTTCGAACGTAAATGCGAAATAACTCTTTTTTTCCATAATAAACCTCCAAAAATTGGTGCTGTATTGCTCAAAGCTGCAAACCTAAGGTTTACAAGCTAATACGGAATTTTCCGTATCATATATATTATACCATATTTACATAACATTTGCAAATTTAACTACTTTATTATCTCTAGTCCTGCATATTTGGCCATTAACCTCTTATGTCCTGCTTTGTCGAAGTTAATATCTACTTTGTAATCTTCTCCTTCTTCTTCTATGTAGTTTATTACACCTTCTCCAAATTTTTTATGATATACTCTTGTTCCTTCTTTGTATTCTGATATATCTACCTTAGTATTTTGCTTCTTATTTAGTCCATTTAAGAAGCTCTCTGGTGTTTTAAAGTTAAAGCTAGATGCAGCAACTTTTGGCATACTTTCTGTTTGTCCAATATTGTATTTCTTAACTTTTGATTCTCCATAGCTCCACTCATAATTACTACTATTATCGAAACTTCCTTTAATTCCGCTCGTTTCCGGCTAAGTATACTTTCTTCACTTAGTAAATTCTCTGGAACTTCCTTTAGAAATCTTGAGATTGGGTTATATGATGTTGAACCGAATATTGTTCTTGACCTAGCACATGTCATATATAGATGCTCTTTTGCTCTTGTTATTCCAACATAGCATAATCTTCTTTCCTCTTCGATTCCATTTGGTTCATCAATTGAACGGCTTCCTGGGAAAATACCTTCCTCCATACCTGCTAGAAATACAACTGGAAATTCTAGACCTTTTGCACTATGTAAAGTCATTAAAGTTACTTGTTCATTGCCTTCTTCTAATTCGTCTACATCGCTTGAAAGTGATAAATTTTCTAGAAAACTTCCTAAGTCATTTTCTGCTTCTTCTTCGAATTCTGATGTTACAGTTAAAAATTCTTCTAGGTTTTCGATTCTATTTTCTGCTTCTTTTGTGTCTTCAACTTCTAGCGCTTTTAAATATCCTGTATTTCTTAATATTCTCTCTGTTAATTCTGTTACTGTAAGCTGATTTGCTTTTTCTACAAAATCATCAATTGTATCTACAAAGTCTCTTGTATTTGTAAATACTCTATTTAATCCATATTCTTGCGCATTTTTTATAATTTCATACATTGATTTATTTTCTGTATCTGCAATTTCTGCAATTTGGTCTAGGCTTGTTTTTCCAATGCCTCTTTTAGGTTCGTTTATTATTCTTCTTAAACTTAGGTTATCACTTGTGTTATATACAAGTCTTAAGTATGCAATTATATCTTTTATTTCTTTTCTTTCGTAGAATTTTAAGCCTCCAACTATTTTGTATGGTATATCTTCTCTTCTTAAAATATCCTCTATGCTACGTGATTGCGTGTTCATCCTGTATAATATAGCATAGTCTGAATATTTATAGTAATTTTCTCTTTTTAGATGTTCTATTTGTTCAACAATATATGTTGCTTCGTCATATTCATTATTTGCAAGATGTGCTGTAACTGGCGTTCCTTTTTCATTTTCTGTCCATAGTTTTTTTTCATATTTTACTTCATTATTTTTTATTACTGCGTTTGCAACATCTAGTATACTTTTTGTGCAACGATAGTTTTGCTCTAACTTTATTATTTTTGTTCCTGGAAAGTCTTTTTCAAAATTTAATATATTTTTTATGTCTGCTCCTCTAAATGAATATATGCCTTGGTCATTATCTCCAACAACTGTAATATTTCCGTTTCTTGCAGATAAAAGTGTTATCAATGTAAATTGTGCCTTATTTGTATCTTGGTATTCATCTACTAATACATATTTGAATTTTTCTGAGTAATATTCTAGTGCTTCTGCATCTTGCATTAAAATTTTTATTGTATAGTTTATTATGTCGTCAAAATCTAGTGCATTGTTTTCTCTTAATTTTTTTTGGTAAAGTGTATATGCTTTTGCAATTATTTCTTTTCTCATTTCCCCATTTGTTCTTTTTTCAAATTCTTCTGGTTCTAGCATATCATTTTTTGCATTACTTATCTCATACATAATACTTTTGTCTGTAACTATTTTATCGTCTATTTTTAACTCTTTCATACACTCTTTTACTATGCTTTTTTGGTCTCCTGTATCAAATATTACAAAAGACGAGGTAAAGCCTATTCTGTCTATGTATTTTCTAAGTATTCTTACGCATATTGAGTGGAAAGTTCCTATCCACATGTCATTTGCGCCTTCGCCTAAAAGTTTTTCTGTTCTTTCTTTCATTTCCTTTGCTGCTTTATTTGTAAATGTTATTGCTAATATGTTCCATGGTTTTACCTTTTTTTCTTCTATTATGTATGCTATTTTGTGTGTTAATACTTTTGTTTTTCCGCGAGCCTGCTCCTGCAATTACAAGGCATGGTCCGTCAGTTGCAAGTACCGCTTCTTTTTGTTTATCGTTTAGTCCTTCGATTAAATTATTCATTTTATTTCTCCTTGTATTTTATTTTTTTCAAATTGTTGATATATTAACAATCTTTGCTCAAAGTTTTCTCTGTGTTGCTTTACTACTGTGTCAAGTATAGTTCCACATTGTGCAATTATTATTCCAAGTGTTACTAAGCCTGTTGCAAGAACGGCTGATGGCAATTTTGTTATATATCTTGTTTTAAAGAATTCGACAATTACTGGTACTCCAAAAACGAGTCCTAATATTATAAATATACCAGCTATTATAAAGAAAAAGCGTCTTGGTTTATAGTCTTTATACATACTTATTATTTTCTTTATTACTTTTATTCCATCATTTATTGTATTTACTTTTGATGTACTGTTTGTAGGTCTATCTCTATATTCTATTGGTATTTCTTTTATTATAAAGCGCTTGTCCAACGCATAAAGTGTCATTTCTGTTTCTATTTCAAAGCCTTTACTTAATATTGGCATATTTTTTACAAATATATTATTAAATGCTCTATATCCTGTCATTATGTCTTTAAGTTTACAGTTAAATAGTCTATTTATTGTATTTTTCACTATATTATTTCCAAATTCATGAAAGGCTCTTTTGTTTTCTTTTTGGTATGTTCCATTTGATAATCTATCTCCTATTGCCATATCAGCTGTTCCATTTTTTATTGGTTCTATTAATTTATGTACTTCTTCTGCTGGATATGTGTCATCTCCGTCCACCATAACATATATATCCGCTTCTATTTCACGGAACATCCTTCTTACAACATTGCCTTTTCCTTGGTTATATTCGTGTCTTACTATTGCGCCTGCTTCTTTTGCAATTTGGCTTGTTTTATCTTTTGAATTGTTATCATAAACATAAATTTCTGCATCTGGTAATTCTCTTTTAAAGTCTTGTACTACTTTTTTTATTGTGGTTTCTTCATTATAGCAAGGTATTAATACTGCAACTTTCATTTTTTTCTCCCCTTTTATTTTTATATTGTTCTTGATATATGTATATATTTTTCTGGCTTTTCTTTTCCGATTTTATATGCAGTTAATATGTCTTTTGTAACTTCTTCAAAATTATCTTTATTTGTGTGTATATATGCTAGTGTTTCGCCTATATTTACTTTATCTCTTATTTTCTTCTGTAATACTATTCCTGCTGTATAGTCAATTGGGTCTTCTTTTTTCATCCTTCCTGCGCCTAGTGCTATGGCAGATTTTCCTATTATTTCTGCATTTAGTTCTTGTATATATCCTTCTTCTTGTGATTTAATTTCTACTATGTTTTTTGCTTTTTCTATATTACTTAAATAATTTACATCTCCGCCTTGTTTTTGAACAAGTTCTACAAATTTTTTATATGCTTTTCCGTTTTCTATATTTTCTATTACTTTCTTTTTATTTTCTTCTAAGTCGTCTCCCATATTGGCCATTTTCATAATTATTGCTGAGATATGCTTAACTATTTCTTTTACATCTTCTTCCATATCGCCTTTTAATGCTCTTACTGCTTCTTCTATTTCTAGTGAATTTCCTATATTTTTTCCTATTGGCTGATTCATATTTGTAATTACACATACTGTTTCTATTCCTGATAGTCTTCCAATTTCACTCATAATTTTACTAAGGCTTATTGCGTCTTCTTCTGTTTTCATAAAAGCACCTTTTCCATAGGTTACTTCTAATACTATTTTATTTGCTCCTGCTGCTATTTTTTTGCTCATTATACTTGATGCAATTAGTGGGATGCTTTCTGTACATGCTATTGTGTCTCTTAGAGCATATATTTTTTTGTCTGCTGGTGCTAAGTCTTTTGTTTGTCCAATTAGACTTATGCCTATTTCTTTTATATTATTTTTGAATTCTTCTAAACTTAAATCTGTTCTATAGCCCGGTATTGATTCTAATTTATCTATTGTTCCACCAGTTATTCCAAGGCCTCTGCCTGACATTTTTGCAACTGGTATTCCAAATGTTGCAATTATTGGCATAACTATTAATGTTATTTTGTCTCCTACTCCTCCGCTTGAGTGCTTATCTATTATTGTATCTGATATATCGCTTAAGTCTAGTGTTTCTCCTGAGTGAGCCATTGCTAGACATAAGTTTTTTGTTTCTTCGTAATTCATGCCATTTATATATATCGCCATTACTAAAGCAGATGCTTGGTAATCGGTTATTGTTCCTTTTGTATATTCTTTAACAAAATATTCTATTTCTTCTTTTTGTAATTCTTTGCCGTCTCTTTTTTTGCTAATTATATCTATTATGTTCATTTTTTATCATCCCTTTCTATAAGCCTTTAATATTATATAACACATATTTATAAAATGCTAGCGAACACATTAAATTTTTATATTTTTTGTATAGAGAATTTATCTATACGTTTATATTCTTAAGTTTAGGGCTATTTTCTTTGACATATCATTACTTACATGATATAATATTATAGTATAAAGTTTGAAAAGTGCCAATTTTTAAGCTTGTAATATATCCATAGTAAGGAGTGAAATTTCTTATGGAAAAAGTAGATAAAAGTTTATATGATGTTATGAGGGAATTAATTGTTGAAAAAAGTTCTGATTATACAAAAGATGTTGAGTTTGTCGGTACTATTACAACTGACGAACCTGATGTGTCTGGCGAGGTTGCAACTACTCATGATGTGTTTATGGTTATAGACGATATGCCAGATGGTACAATAGTAAGAAAGTTTTATAATGAAAATAAACAATTTATAGCTGCTCGTGATAAAGATGGTAAAATTTATCCTTCTGCTGAGTTTGCTATGCAAGATTTAAGTTTTCTTGGACAACTTGATGCTTTAAATGATTCTAAGGGCATATCTTTAAATGAAATGGATGTGCAGTTAAATGAGCTTGCTAAAGCACTAGGCATCGAAAGAGAAAAGATTCTTTCTATGTCTGAGGTTGATTTAGACCAACTTGTTTCTACTCAAGAAAATGAAGAGCCTACTATTTCTTTAGAAGAAAATGGTACTTCAAGTTCTGAGCAAACTGTTCAAGCTAACGAAAATGCTTTAAATAATATCAATTCTAAACAAGAAATTGATTTAAACCAAAAAGTTGACGATAAACATACTTTAGCTGAAATACTTGGTGTTTCTGAAGGTTCAAAGTTAATTTCGGTTTATTCAGATGCTATAAAAGATAATAAAAATACTACAAGATTTTCCTTCATTATTAAAGAACCCGATGGTACTTTAAGTCCTGCTGATATGTTAGAGCAGGTTGGCGGAAAGGATTCGGACAAGAATATATATGAAACAAATAGGGATGGCTCTAAGGTAGAAAAACAAAATGTTTTATCTTCTTATGCTATTAAGTCTCCTATTGTAAAAAATGCTATTCTAACTGCTAGAATTGGCCAAATGGGTTATACTGAAATTGGATATGGTCAAATGGATAAGACAAATCACAGAGATGCTTTAACTCAAAATTTGGAGACTGAACGTACTCGTTATACGACTTACGAAGTTCGTAAGGAGTTTAGCCAAAAAAATGGCGTTGATAATATATCTGATGATATGGATGAAATAAAAGCGCATGAGGAGCATGGATGTAATGATTTGTCTTTAGACGAAGCTGATGGAGATTTATCAACAGGACATAATCACGAAGAAGCAATTGAGCAGATTAAACAATATGACAGAATAATTGCTGATGTATTTACTGATAATGAAATCGAGGATAGACTTCATAAAATTGCACATGATTTTCCTGAAGAAAGTTTCGAGGAAATAATATATCGTACTCAGCGAGATTTAGCTGAAGATGCTTCTCGTATGCACGCAGGTCCAATGCTTTAAATTCTTACTGCAATTATACCTATTATAAATCCAAGAATGTTTGCAATCGCAGACATTCTTCCTTTATATAGGCCATTTGCTTCTGGTATTAATTCGCCTGTTACTATATATAGCATTGCACCTGCTGCAAATGCTAAGCATAATGCTATTACTGAAAATGAAATTGAACCTATTATACTTCCGAAAAATGCTCCTATGCCTGTTGTAATGCCTGATAATATAACATATAGTATTACTTTGCCTGATGCTATTCCACCATTTTTCATTGGTACTGCCATAGATATTCCTTCTGGTATGTCGTGTATAGCTATTGCAATTGCAAGTGAATAGCCTAGTTTTATTGATGCTTCAAATCCTGCTCCAATGCTTAGTCCTTCTGGTAAATTATGTAAGGCAAGACCTATTCCGTACTGCTATACCTGTTTTTAGTAAGCTATTTTTTTGTATGCTACCTTTTTTACTCTTTATTTTATTTTGTACAAACATGTCTGATATTATCATTACTATTATACCAAATATTATGCCTATTATTACTGTATCAAATTCTGATATGTTTAATGCTTCTGGAATTAAATCAAAGCATACTATTGCCATCATAAGTCCTGATGCAAATGATAAGACAAAACTTAATACTTTGTTTGATGTATTATCAAATTTTACACCTATTATTCCACCAATCGTTGTTCCAAACGTTCCAAAGAAAAGTCCTAATATTGTGTTTTTTATTATTTCTTGCATAGAAAAACACCTCTTTTATATTTATGAGGTGTTTTGGTTATTTATAACAACGATGTCATATAAATAGGCAAATATAATATTTCATTTTCTTCTTTTAAGTCGTCTTGATGTATGATAATTGATTGACTCAAATAATCTTTATATTTATTTTTAAATTTATTTAATGACGAATACGTGTAATTTTTACCTGCTTTAACTTCTATTGGCGTTATATTATGCTTTGAAGTTATACTGCTTTTTGATATTAAAAAGTCTATTTCCATCCTTTCTGCTGAATTATTTCTATCACTTCTTGAGAAAAAATATAATTTTCTTTTACTACTAACTAACATTTGTGCAACTATATTTTCCATAATCATACCTTCATTGAAACTTAGCTTATCAAATAATATTTTTTTATAAATTTCTTCATCCACTAAGCCCTTCTCATCAAATGCCATTGATAATAACAATCCAGTATCAAACATATAACATTTGAAAGAATTAGAATCCATATTAAGCCTTAATCCAATATTTGGTTCAGTTGTGTTATAGGCAATATTTACGAGTCCTGCATCTTCTAACCAATAGAAAGATCCATAATATTCTCTATATCTAGCATTAACATCTAAAGAGGCTAGATTAAACTTCTTTTCATGCCTTTGTAATTGTGCTGGTATTTCATCAAATATTTGCTCAACTTTTAGACTTATTTCGTCTGCAAATTTTCTTATATCGTCTCTATATAGCCTTAATATATCCCTTTTTACTTCATCAACTTTTTCAAAATCTCTTGTTTCTTTATATATTTCTACTGCTTGGGGCATTCCTCCTACGATCAAATATTCTTTAAAATAATCCATTGCCTTTCTGTGCATTACTTGCTTTAAAGGAGTTTTATTTGTATAACAATTTTTTATAAAATCCATCATTGTATCATTTCCCATGGCCCACATAAATTCCTCAAAGTCCATTGGTCCCATTTTTATTTGATGTTCTTCAGATGGAATTAGAATATCCTTAACATTTTTTTTGATAGAAATTAGTGAGCCAGTTTCTATATAATCATATCTTCCATCTGCAACTAGGTGTTTTATTGCTGCTCTAGCTCTAGGACAAAATTGTACTTCGTCAAAGATAAATAGGCTTTCTCTTTCATATAATTTTGTTCCAAAATATCCTGATAAGTAAGTAAATAAATATTCTAGGTTGTCCAAGTAATTATCAAATAAATCCTTTATTTCTTGAGGTACTTTTGAAAAATCAATTAATATATATGATTTATAATTTTCTCTTGCGAACATTTCTGCTATATAGCTTTTTCCAACACGTCTTGCTCCATCTATTAATATAGCTGTTTTTCCATTACTGCTTTCTTTCCATTTTTTTAGTTCGTTATATATTTTTCTTTTCATAAATTCCTCCTTTATATTTATATTGTATCACGAAATCAAGATTTTTGCAATGTCTAATTCTCACGTTTTCAAGATTTTCGAATAAAAAACACCTCTTTTATATTTATGAGGTGTTTTGGTTATTTATTCTCCTTTTAATTTTTCTGTTCTATCTGCGGTAATTAGTGCATCTATCATTTCGTCTAGGTCTCCGTTTAGGAAATTTTCCATTTGATATATGCTTAATCCTATTCTATGGTCTGTTATTCTTCCTTGTGGAAAGTTGTATGTTCTTATTTTTTCACTTCTATCACCAGTACCTACTTGCGATTTTCTTTCATTTGCAAGTTTTTCGTCTTGCTTTTGTTTTTCTATTTCATATAATCTTGATTTTAGTAATCTCATTGCATATTCTCTGTTTTGTACTTGTGACCTTTCTGTTTGACACTCTGCAACGATTCCTGTTGGTTCATGTATAAGTCTTACAGCTGAAGATGTTTTGTTTACGTGTTGTCCTCCAGCTCCTGATGCTCTATACACTTCCATTTTTATATCTGATGGATTTATTTCTATTTCTACATCTTCTACAACTGGAAGTATTGCAACTGTTGCTGCTGATGTGTGTATTCTTCCGCTACTTTCTGTATCTGGAAC
This sequence comes from uncultured Clostridia bacterium, assembly GCA_947628715.1. GTDB lineage: Bacteria > Bacillota > Clostridia > TANB77 > CAG-508 > JAAWPK01. The sequence goes on along the minus strand of CANRAW010000008.1, from coordinate 4,447 downwards.
TCTTTGTACTCTATGTGCTCCACTTTCGAATTTAAGCCTACTGTATACGCCTTTTCCTGTTACCATAAATGTTATTTCTTTGTATCCACCAAGTTCTGTTTCGTTTTCATTTAATATTTCTATTTTCCAGTGCTTTTTTTCTGCATACATTGAGTACATCCTGAATAATTCTCCTGCAAATAGGGCTGCTTCTTCTCCTCCTGCTCCTGCTCTGATTTCGCATATTATGTTTTTATCGTCGTCTGGATCTTTTGGTATTAATAATATTTTTAGTTCTTCTTCTATTCTTGGTAAACTTTCTCTTGCTTCTTGTATTTCCATTTCTGCAAGTTCTTTTAATTCTGGGTCTTTAAGTAATTCTTCGTTTTCTTCTATGGTTTTTTGTGCTTTTTTATATTCTCTATATTTTTCTACAATTGGTGTAAGATCTGAGTGTTCTTTCATTAACTTTTGCCATGACGAACTTTTTGCAATTTCTTCTGGGTCACTTATTTTTGTTGTTAATTCGTCATATCTTTTTTCTACATCCTCTAATTTTTGAAACATATATACCTCCATACATTTTATCTTCCGCTATTATACCCTTTTTTAGCATATTTGTCAATGTTACGAGGAATTAATATCTTTCCATAAATTCATTTGGCGTCATTATTTCTGGTTTTTCTATATTAATATCTTCGAAATCTCTATCTCCTGTTATTAATATATCTATATATTATTTATTTTTCTTCTCCCTTCTAAACTCTTTTATCATTTCTGCAACGTCTTCTTCGTCTTTTAATCCTAATCTTTCTGCTTCCCCTTTGAAGGCATCTCTTACTTTATCTATTGCAAGTGAGATAGGATTTATTATAATATAATGTCCATCTTTTTCTATAAATGCGACTTTGTCACCATCTTTTAAGTTTAGCTCTCTTCTTATTGATATTGGTAACGTTATTTGACCCTTCGTAGTTATTTTTGCTAATTCCATAAAATCACTTCCCTTCTCTAATGATTTCATTGTATTCCTTACTTCTATTATACGTTATTTTCTATAAAATATCAATACTTTTGTTATTAGGCTAAAAGAAAAAAAGTTGCACATATATAAAATCCCCAAGGCAAGAGCGAATTTGCTCCTTCCTTGGGGAAAAATAAATGTAACTTTTTATATCATACGGTTATGTGCCCGATATGACCGATTAATTAACATGATATTTCATTATGTAGTGAGGAGTTTTCCTCCTCAGCGAAGTAGTTTAATAAAAAATTTTTTTTAGGGTTATGTCTATTACCTTTTAGTTATCGTAATAGGAGCTGAAGCAGATCCTCCTAAAGCTGTTCCGTCTGAATTTTGAAGTGTTAAATCTATACCACTTAAGTCGATAGTGACTACGGGTTGGACTTGCATCTTGGTTCCTAAGGTCTTCATAGCACCGGCTTGTACCAGAGCTGTTGACGGTAAACAGTACTGCCTTGCCTGTGTATGCGGCGTCCCATGTGGACCCATAACACGCTGGAACGTTTCCGAAGTCTCTTATAGCACATCTTGAAGCCAACCAGATTCGTCTTGATGGGTAAGAGTTCAAAAACCAATTTAAATTTGATGGAAGACCCAGTGCGCTAGCATACCTCTGATAATATGTTTCCGCTATTGATAAACTTGTAACATTGTCTGGCTCTGAATATCCGCTATACCATTGGTCTTGTTCACTCAGTCTTAGTTTAGTTCCCTTAGTCCCGTTTACCTCCATGCCCACTTCTTCTTTACATATATTCGGGATGTACCTTAACCTAGATTGTGATATCTCCTCCATTGTCCCATAACTACTAATCTTCTCTGCTGGATTATACCCACATACCTCTTCTATATCTCCAATATTTAAACTTCTTGCTGTTGATTCCAAGCTTGTACTACTATAGCATGTTTTACATAAGTCATTTAATAATTTGACTATGTTATTATATCCTTGATATCCATATAACCTGAGCCCATACGACGTAGCTTTATCTGATACGAGCGTCATTCCATTGCCTTGAATTCTAAATATTCTCCATTTTAAGTCTGTCTCTCTATGAGGAACTTCTGTATTTAAATCATTGAAGTATGCGTCATCCCCGATTGAGTAGTGGTAGATTCCATAGATGCCGTTTTCTTCGTCTTTATAATTCGGGTCTGTACTCTCTCCTGTAGCATCGGCATTATAGTATGTATTTGCATCCCCGTCAATAAAGTCGCCATAGTTTATATATTTACCAATTAGGTCGATTGGGGATAAGCTCCATGGGTCTTCTTTTGTTCCTGAACCTTCCTCTGCTAGCAATGTTGTTTGCAAGTTTATTGCAACTATAGGGAGCATGAAGTTAGTTGAACTGTTCTCCCCCCAATACGGCGACTTTTCAGTAGAACCGAGAAGTGAAGCGCAGTAGAGGGTGTTAGGCTCCGAGCTGTATTCATATATACCACAGCCCCAGTCGTTACCGCTGTTTTCATCTAACCAATAGGTAGTGTTAGATACCCAAGATCTGTTAAGTGGGTCCTTTATTTCCGGAGGTAAAACACTGTCAAGGTCGTGCCTGTATAAGAAGGGGATGATGAACCCGAGAGTAATCGGGGTCCGAACAATACGGCGACGACCAGTAACCATCCTGTATTCCGCTGTCGGGAGATAAGTATAGAGAACGCTCCTCTTTGTTAATTCCGCTCTGGTCTTTACCATTGATTTTCAATATTGCACCCACATCAATATTCATCGCTTTTGTGCCTAATTCTAGTGAACTATAGCACTCTTCACATAATTGGTCTAAGAGTGTCTCTCCATTTGTATATCCCATTTTTCCATAAAGCGTTAGTGATTGTGTTGTATGCGTATCTGGTATTAGTATTAACTCGTCTCCTTCTTTATACAATATTTGCCAGTCTAATTTTTCTGTTGTATGTGCTGTATTTTCTGTTATTTCTACACCTGCATCTTTTGCATCTTTTACTCCTGAGTAGTAGTTTATATCTTGCTCTACTCCTTCTGCATCTGTTTCTGGAGCATCTGCATTGTATGTTCTTCCTCCTGTACTATTTGCTTCGTCCCAGTCGTTTATCCATTTTTGATATGCTACATAATCTCCTACCTTTGGGTCTGGCTTTATTGTACTTTGTGTTATTACTGTGCTTTCTTTTACATTTCCTGCTACATCTGTTACTACTACTTTTAAGTAATATGTTTTGCCTGGTGTTAATCCTGTATATGTGTATTCTACTGTTCCAGCATTTGTTTCCTCTGAATGAACTTCTTGGAAATCATTTGCTGTTGCACTTGTTTCACTTTTTTGGAATGAATATTTTGCAACTCCTGATACCGTATCACTTCCTGTTGCTGTTACTTTTATTGTATCCTTTCCTACTCCTTTTTCTTGTACTTCAAGTTTTGCTGTTGGCTTTTCTGAGTCTTTTTGTACTGTAAATGTATAATTTCCATTACATCTATTTCCTGCTTTATCTAATGTATAGGCTGATATTGTGTTTGTTCCATTAGTTGATATTGTTACTGTTCCACTTGTTCCTGCTATTTCCTGTTCTGTTTCTTTATTTAATGTATATTTTATTTTGTCTATACCTGATTGTTCTGCTGATTCTTGCTTAACTGTTAATGTAACTATCACTGATTCTGTTGTATACCATCCTGTAGTTGGTTTTGTATTTGGCGTTGTTACACTTGCACTTGGTTTTTCTGGCAATGTTGCATCTCTTTTTACAGTTCTTTCTGATACAGGCGATGTTCCTCCTCTTCCTAATGCCCATGCTTGTATTGTATATGTTCCATCTGCTGTTATTTTTGTATCTAATGTTATTTTCGTTCCATCTTTGGTTCCTGACGTTATCTGTTCAGTTCCTTTTGTTATTTGATATTTTATTTGTGTTGCTGATGTTTTTGTACTATCTGCTGAGTCTTCTATTGTTATTGTAATGTTTCCTTTACGCCATGTTCCATCGCCTGTACCTGCAATATTATCTGCCTGCTCTGTACTTGCTAAAGTTATATTTGGTGCTTTTAAGTCTCCTAATGTGGTTCCTTTATCTACATTACTTGTTTTCTTATTTCCTGCATTGTCGGTTACTTCTACTTTAAACCAGTATGTTGTTCCTGTCTTTAGTCCTTCATACGTATAGTCTAATTGTTCTAAGTTTGTTTTACTTGCTTCTTTTGTTTCTACTTTAGACCAGCCTTCGTCTGCATTTGTTTCACTCTTATAGAATGTATAACTTGCTACTTTTGATGTTGCATCTGTTCCTGTTGCTGTTACTTTTATTGCGTTATATGTTATGTCTTTCGTTGATACTGTTATTGTTGCTGTACTTGGCACTGTAGCATCTCTCTTTACTGTTGTTTTAGCTGATGCATCTGATTCGTTTCCCGCTGTATCTATTGTGTATGCTATTACATCAAAGTTTGTCCCATCTGTATTTATT